>JAAGZM010000387.1 GCA_024206355.1 Gammaproteobacteria bacterium
ATTCTAGCAAAACCATTATTATCGGTGATACCAAATTCATCGAGTATGATTGCGACTGACGTTTTAGCGAATTTCTTTACCCCGTTTAAATTGACTTTGGTGTTATCAATTTTTATTGCTATCCCATATATTCTCAGTCAAATTTGGGGCTTTATAGCACCTGGACTCTATCAGCATGAAAAAAAACTCGCCATACCACTCATGGCGTCGAGCACCTTACTTTTTTATGTAGGGCTCGCTTTTGCTTATTTTGTTGTCTTTCCTCTAGCATTCGGTTTTCTTGCAACAATCGAATTGGAAGGCGTTCAAACAATGCCAGATATTACGAGTTATCTGGACACTGTGTTAAAAATGTTTTTTGCTTTTGGTATCACTTTTGAAATCCCTATTGCAATTATATTGCTTGTTAAGATGGGGATTACTAACCAGGAGAGCTTGCGACTAAAACGGCCATACGTTATTGTCGGTGTCTTTGTTGTAGGTATGCTACTGACTCCTCCAGATATTATCTCACAAACATTATTGGCTATACCCATGTGGATACTCTATGAGGTTGGCATTTATTTTTCTGGTTTTGTAACAACAAAAACACGGGACAGTGAAGATAAGTCTCAAAATAAAATATAAGGATAATTTTGATGAATCGATTATTAGTTAGCACTGCTTTAATTGCGATACTACCACTTACATTTGTAAGTGCTTCAGAACCTCTAGCTGAAGACCTCTCAAAATGTGCAACAATAACTCGTGATCTACAACGTCTAGCCTGTTATGACCGCTTAGCTTCTGGAAAATCTCCATCTGGCCAGGTGGTTCTAATGGATAAAAAAACAGCTAGAGCTGTCACTCATCAAAAAACTACTGCCGTAAACGCTGAACCAACAAATACATTTGGTTTGAAAAACTCAGCTGCACCACCTTCAAGTAGCAGCTTTGGATTGAAGGAAGCCACTGACAGCTCAGAAGTTTTACATAGTTTAATATCAGGTGAATTCACTGGATGGAAAAAAGGCGATAAAATAAAGCTAGCAAATGGTCAAGTTTGGAAAATTGTTGGATCAAAGACACTATACCACAAGGCGTCAAATCCAAATATTTCTATTAGCAGAGGTATGTTTAATTCATTTAGAATAAGTGTTGATGGGTTAAACAGATCCACTCGCGTGGTCCGAATCAAATAACTTTCAAAATGTCATTAATTGATATAGGCGTAAATCTAACAAACCCAAGTCTTCTAAAAAATATTGATGATGTCACTCTACAGGCAAAAAGTGTTGGTGTTATTCATCAAATTATTACTGGCACTTCAATTAAAAATTCTCAGCAAGCCCTTCAAATAGCCGATTCTGATCCCTCTTACTTTTCTTCAACTGCCGGTTGCCATCCTCATGATGCAAAAGATTTTCAAACATCCGATGAAGACTTATTATTACAACTAGCAAAGCAAAAAACTGTAGTTGCAATTGGAGAATGTGGTCTGGATTTTAATCGAAATTATTCTCCTAAAGAATCTCAAGAAAAAGTATTCGAGTGCCAAATTGAAATTGCTGGTAAAACAAACTTGCCGCTATTCATGCACCAACGAGACGCCCACCAGCAATTCATAGAAATGCTATCTGAGTATAAGGATCAATATAAATCAGGTGTTATCCATTGTTTTACAGGCGACAAAAAGCAACTAAAAGATTGCCTGGATCTTGGATTATCAATTGGCATAACGGGATGGGTTTGTGACGAGCGCCGAGGAAGTGATTTACAAGACGCTATTAAATATCTACCTATAGATAGTATGATGGTTGAAACAGATGCACCCTATTTAATGCCAAGAAATATAAAGCCCAAGCTAAAATCTCGAACAAATGTTCCGGCAAACTTACCTTGGGTTGTTAATAAAATTGCGGACATTCTAGGACTTGAACCAGAATTTATTGCTAAACAAACTACAGAAAATACTAGAAGATTTTTTGCTCTTTCTAAATAAGAAATACAAAAAAAGAATAATAGAGAAAATCAGTTAACTCTCGAGGAGCATAATACCAGTTCTACCTCAATATGCATCTTGAATGATAACGGGTATTAACAGCCATCTTCTTTGTTCAGCAATTTTAAGCTAGAATGACTAACTTAAAAATTACTTGCCTCAAATATGACTGTTTATAGCCTTACTGAAACATGCATATTGAGGTAGAACGGGATCATATGTCAAAATCTAATCAATTTAAGCTTTTGAAGCAAAGGAGGTATTTACCTTTCTTCATTACTCAGTTTCTCGGAGCATTTAATGATCAATTGTTTAAAAATGCTTTAGTCATAATGTTTAGTTTCTCAGCGGTTAGTATCATGGGGCTTAACTCTGACATCTTGGTAAATTTTGCTGCTGTGGTCTTTATTCTTCCATTCTTTTTATTCTCAGCATCTGCAGGGCAACTTGCTGATAAGTTTGATAATGCTCAACTCATGCAATATGTAAAGTTAACAGAAATAATATTCATGTGTTTTGCAGCCGTTGGTTTCTATTTTGAGTCACCAGAAATTCTACTTTTAGTACTGTTTTTGATGGGTAGTCAGTCTGCTTTTTTTGGCCCAGTTAAGTATGGTTATTTACCAAGAGTACTGGAAAAAGATGAGTTAGTTGGTGGAAATGGTATGACAGACATGGGAACATTTCTTGCCATTTTATTAGGCATGATCGTAGGTGCTCAGGCAATCACCATTAAAAACGGAGCTTTTATCGTCTCTTTGATGGTCCTATTCTTTGCAATAGCAGGTTACCTATCTGCAAGAAAAATTCCCCCAACTGGAGCAGCAGATCCAAAACTCAAATTTAATTTCAATAGCTTTACTGAAACGATAAAAATAATAAAATATAGCAAAACTAACCGCACCGTTTTCTTATCAGTGATAGGCATCTCATGGTTCTGGTTTTATGGTTCTATCATTCTCACACAAATTCCTAATTTTACGCGTAATTATCTTTTTGCTGATGAGGGTGTATTTGTTCTACTCATGGGTACTTTTTCAATCAGTGTCGGCATTGGCTCCTTATTATGCGAAAAACTTTCAGGAGGACGTATTGAAATTGGTCTAGTGCCTCTAGGCTCACTAGGGCTAACAATATTCGCTATAGATTTTTATTTTGCAGCTCAAAGCCTCTCCATTGTTGCCTCTGACAATTTAATGTCTGTCACTGCATTTATCACCCAACCGGTAAACTGGCACATTCTTTTTGATATTTTTATGATTGGGATATCATCAGGTTTCTACATAGTTCCTCTTTACGCCCTTATTCAGGAACGCACAAAACAAAGCTATATTTCTCGTGTTATTGCAGCAAACAATATTATCAATTCACTCTTTATGGTTGTAGCCGGTTTAACGGCGATGGTTTTCCTTGGTAATGGCCTATCCATACCTCAGTTGATATTCGTTACCGGTATTATGAATCTCGTTATCGCCCTCTACATCTATAGGATAATTACAGAGTTTCTCTGGCGCTTTGTGGTATGGATCTCGTTACATACAATATATCGTGTCAAAACCTCAGAACTTCATCATATACCTAAAACTGGTGCAGCCGTTTTAGTGTGTAACCATATTAGCTTTGTTGATGCCCTTATCATTGCCGGTTATGTCCAAAGACCCATTCGCTTTGTCATGGATCACAATATCTTTAATAACCGTTTTTTAGGCCCTATCTTCAGAATGGCTAAAGCAATACCTATTGCTCCTGCAAAAGAAGACCCAAAGGTTATGGATGATGCCTTTGATAAAATTGCTACAGCACTCGAAGGAGGTGAAGTTGTTTGTATCTTCCCAGAAGGAAAAATTACCCACGATGGAAATATTAGCCCCTTCAAACCTGGTATTGAACGAATTATCCAAACAACGAATGTTCCTGTATTTCCTATGGCCATACAAGGTTTGTGGGGAAGTTTCTTCAGTCGTAAGAACGGTAAGGCTATGACAGGCCTTCCTTCTCTTCCAGTGCCTCGAGTACACCTTGTGGCAGGTGAAGCAGTAGCAGCTGAAGATGTCAGTGCAGATGCCCTCTTTAA
>JAAGZM010000388.1 GCA_024206355.1 Gammaproteobacteria bacterium
AGTATCGGTGCACATGGTTTTGCGGGTTTTAGCCCACCACAAGCAGGACTATGGGGTCGCTCAAATATTGCTGTTTATGGCGATATGGAAGCGGATATTACTGATAACTTGACAGCAGGCTTTGCTGTTCGCTATGAAGATTTTGAAAGTTTTGGTGACACGACCAACTATAAACTAGCTGTTCGTTACGTCTTTACTGAAGATCTTTCTGCTCGTGCGTCTTTCAGTACAGGCTTTCGTGCTCCAACGCCTGGTCAGGATAATGTGACTAAGGTATCAACAAGAACTGTCGATGGCGAACTCCAACAAAGTGGTCAAATCCCTGCTGGTAACGCGATAGCTCAAGCTCTTGGTGCAGAAGTGCTGAAACCTGAAGGCGCTAAAAACATATCGATTGGTTCTGTATGGAATGTTACCGAAGAACTAACCATTACAGCTGATTGGTTTAGGATCACAATGGAAGATCGTATCGGTCTGACTGGTTTGACAGATATCACTGCGTTAGCTGCTACTGATGCACAATTTGATAGTATTGCATGTCCAAATGCTAAAGCTGCAGACAGTTCTTTAGCTGTATGTCTACAAGAAATCGGTGTACCTGGCGCAGCAGATTTAGCTCAAGTTCAGTTCTACACTAATGATTTCGCAACCACAACAACAGGTTTTGACATTGTTGCAAGTATGGATGTTGATCTAGGTGAAATAGGTGATGGTAACTTCGCTATAGCTTGGAACCATACTAAAACTGAAGTTGATGATGCTGGTAGTGAAGTAAGTCGTAACAAGGTTGTAGACTTGGAAAATTACAATCCACATGACCGTGCTACCTTTACTTATAATCATTTCATAGGTGATTGGAGATTATTAGCTCGTGTAAGCTACTATGCAGACTGGGTAGAAGCAGGATGGAGCGATGATCCAAGCGGTGCTGGTACTAATTACACTATTGACTGCCAAAACACTAATGATCCAGATGTTAATCGTGATAATTGTTACTCAGGTGCTAGTCTCTTAGATCTTGAAGCTTCTTATACTTTCAATGATAATTATTCTATCACTGTAGGTGCAAGTAATGCCTTAAACAAAGATGCTCCTCTTGATATCGATAACCATGACAATACTTACTCAGGATCAGGAACTATTTACACAAATACTAGTCCTTGGGGTTTTGATGGTGCATTTTACTATGTACGTGTTAGAGCTACATTCTAGTATTAAAGAATTAGTTTTAACTGTATAAAGTTCGGAAAAACCAACACTTCGGTGTTGGTTTTTTTTGCCTACAATTTCTGCTATTTTCTACAAACCAAACCTGTCGAGCAATCGGTGCCAAGCTAAAATTGTCGGCATAAACCAAGGGTTACCATTATATAATGGGGCAGTTTCAAAAATCAGATCATCAAAAGCCGTTTCACTTGAAGCATTACCTAGCATCTTTAGCCCTAATTTAGTACCAAAGTAACTGGAGCGGGCAACGCCTGAACCACAATATCCCATGGCATAAAATAAACCGTCTTTACCACCAAACTGACCTATATGTGGCGCATGATCAAAGGTATAAGCAACAAGCCCTGACCAGACGTGAGTAGCCGATACTCCTGTTAATTGAGGATAAACAGCTGTCATAAAAGACTTTAATAAATCTGCATTTGATTGAGGCTTATCTTTTAGACCTGATGCTCGACTACCGAAGAGTATTCTCGTTCCATCAGGCGATGGACGATAGTAGGTAACGACACGTCGTGTATCACTGTAAACTCGCTGTTTAGGCATAAGCTCTTTTATCAACTCGGGGGAAAGAGCTTCTGTTGCAATCATAGCACTGCGCATAGGTAATACTCTGCGACGAAATTCCTGTGTGACCTTTTCAGTGTAACCATTGGTACAAACTGCAACTTGAGATGCATTCAAAGTCCCAGATGAAGTTGTCACCTCATAACCAGTAGCCATTTTTTTCAGCTTAGTAACAGCAGTTTGAGAAATGATAACAACACCAGCATCGAGAACTTTCTTAACTAAACCATCATGATATTTCGCTGGATGAAGTCCGCCATCTTTTTGGTATACAACACCACCATGAAAACGCGGTGAACCAGATTCTAAATGCTGCTCTGACTTAGGGATCATCTCCGCATCAACACCTGTAGCTTTTTTCAAAGACTCCAAATCTTTGGCCATCGCGTCATAATGGCTTGGCTTTAAAGCGCCTCGAAAGCGACCATTTCGAATAAAATCAGCATCGATATTTTCAGTCTTTATAAAATCTTCAAGGTAGTCTACAAACCCTACGCTTTCTCGGAGAATATCGTTCGCTCTACCCTCTCCATATTTAGCTTGTAATCCTTCAATTCCCAGTTTGTGAAAACTTGGACCTACCATACCACCATTCAAAGTGCTCGCACCACAGCCAAGAACTCCAGCTTCAAATACAACCACAGAAACTCCATTTCTTGCCAGTGAAAGAGCGGCACAAAGGCCCGTGAAACCTGCGCCAATAATCACTACGTCAGCCAATGTTGGTATTGAATTACAGTTAGTTTCTATTCTTGGGGCTGCTTCCCACCAATAGGAGGTAGTTTTCATTGCTTTAATCCATTTAACTGTTTAACTGTTTAACTGTTTAACCAAAGTCAGTCTCGCCTATCTATCAAGAAATTGATACACTAATTTCAATATCTAAATAACAAATAAAAAAACATACATATAAAAACAACAAATGATGCAAACTAAAATATG
>JAAGZM010000389.1 GCA_024206355.1 Gammaproteobacteria bacterium
CATTAAATAAATCTGCGGCCGCAAGGCAAGAGCAGCTTCATCTTCCTCATTCTCTACATCAACATCTGTTTCGTCAAATTCTTCCTTATCTCTGAATAGTTTATTAAAATCACTCTTTTGTTCAAATTCTGAAAACAAACCGTCAACCCGTAACTGCAACTCCATACCTTCAGGTAATTTCTGCTCCGCTAACTGTTTATCTTCTTCAAATGCTGATGCCTCCCAACGATCATCACTCAAAAATAAAAACCGATAACCATCACGCTCAATTTCAAGACCTAACTCCTGATTGGTTAAGATCGCTTCATCTAGCGCCAAAGCGAAACGAGCAGCAAGACGTCGAGCCTCAAAATGTAACTTATCACGACGCGTATCAGTTATAGAAATAACAATAGAAGCAACCATAACTCCAATGATCACCAAGACAATAATCAGCTCAAGAAGCGAAAAGCCCGCATTAGATTTTCGAAAAGAAGGAGCCAGAACAACCATAGGTTATTCGATCTCGTCTAGATTCCAGTTGCCAATATCTTGATTAGGCCCTTCACCACCCACTTCACCATCAGCACCCAAAGTAAACAGATCAAAAGGACCAACTTCACCCGGACTAATATATTGATAATCATTACCCCAAGGATCTTTCTGTAAACGCTTCACATAACCACCTTGCTTAAAATGTTTAGGCTCAGGCGGTGCCGAAGACTTAGTAACCAACCCTTCCAAACCCTGATCGGTAGTAGGATAATTAAAGTTCTCCATTCTGTAACGCTCCAAGGCATCTTCTAAAGCAGTGATATCTACTTTAACGCGAGTTTTACGAGCACGTTCAGCCTCGCCAAACAAATTTGGCGCAATCGTAGCGACAAGAATTCCGATAATCACTACGACTACCATAATTTCAAGCAGCGAAAATCCGCCCTGTTGTCGATGTGTTTTAAGCATTTTTAACTCCAATAAAATAATTTTTTGATTAACTACATAAATTCCACAGGTACACTCGTTAAGAACAAAGCTATAGAGCAGTAATTGCCTTAATCATCGACCATCGAATTCAGGGAATAATTCGCGAGCCCCCATGGATGGGTTCATGGCGTGTCGAAGATTAAGGCAATTACTGCTCTGTAGCGTCTAGACTCGAAAGCACATGCAAGCTACAAAAGTGACAAACTCATACAAGGTAAGAGTAAATCAACCAACCAACTGATTAAGCTGAAAAATAGGCAACAAAATCGCCAATACAATAAGTAAAACAAGTATACCCATGAACAAAATCATCAAAGGCTCAAATAACCCAAGACTGATTGTAACCAACGTTTCAAAATCTTGATCCTGATGATCAGCCGTACGCTCAAGCATTTGCTCAAGTTCACCACTATTTTCACCACTTGCAATCATATGCAGCATCATAGCCGGAAAATACCCAGTCTCAGCAAGAGACTTATGTAAACTAGCTCCCTCACTAACTAAGATCGCCGCCTCAAAAACAGCATTTTTCATCACCAGATTAGTCATCACCTCACCAGCGATTTTCAGACCCTCCAGCAAAGGAACACCACTAGCAACCATAATTGAAAGAGTCCGAGCAAAACGAGCACTATTAAGACCACGAGCAACCTTGCCCACAAGAGGTAGCTTAAGCATAATCTCGTGCCATCGAGTACGACGAGACTCAGAACGCAACAAAACCTTTATTATAAATACCAGTAAAACAATACCGATCAATAACAATAGCCCCCAGTTTTGAATAAATTCACTGAGAGCAATAATAATAATCGTTAGTACAGGGAGCTCAGCATTCATAGTCATAAACTGCTCAACGACCATTGGAACTACATAAGATAGTAAGAATGAAACCACAGCGAGAGCAACGATAACCAAAAATGCTGGATAAATTAGTGCGACAGTGACTTTATTCGTTAAATATTGTCGCTTTTCAGTGTAATCGGCAAGCCTCTGCAGAACGCTTGCAAGAAACCCTGACTTCTCACCGGCAGCAACCATTGAACAATATAAATGATCAAAACTTGCAGGAAATTCACGTAGAGAATTAGCAAGAGTATGTCCCTCAACAACACGAGCTCTAACGGCAAGCATCATACTCTTAATCCAATCCTTCTCACATTGTTCAGTAACAGCCTTCAGAGATTCTTCGATAGGCAAAGAAGCTTGGACCAGAGTTGCTAATTGTCGAGTGACCAAGGAAAGATCTGTCGAAGATAAGCTTCGTCGGCTGCTAAATGAAAAAGAAGATTGCGATTTCTGCTTTCGAATAACAGCATCAACATTTAAAGGTGTTAACCCCTTATCGCGTAATTGTCTGCGTATTTGTCGCGCAGTATCAGCTTCGAGAACGCCTTTTTGCTGACGTCCGTTGGTATCTAAGGCTTCAAATTCAAATGCTGCCACCTTAGTCCTCCCTAGTAACGCGTAGAATTTCCTCTACAGTTGTTTTCCCAGCAAGAACGAGGTCACGGCCATTGGAACGAATGCTAGGACTATATTGACGAGCCATTTTTTCAATGACCTGTTCACCTTCACCACTATGGATAGATTGTCTTATTTCTTCATTGACTACCAGCAAATCATAAATGCCAGTTCGACCCCGATAACCTTGAAAATTGCATTCTTCACAGCCCTTTGCGGTGAAAATAGAGGGTACATTTGATGTATCAAAGTTAAGCACTTCTACTTCATGAGCGGTGGCTAAATTAGATTCTTTACAGTGATCACAGAGTTGTCTAACCAGACGTTGTGCCAGTACACCGAGGATACTCGAAGACAATAAAAATGGCTCAACACCCATATCCTGTAATCGAGTAACTGCGCCAACTGCAGTATTTGTGTGTAATGTTGATAATACTAGATGGCCAGTCAAACTTGCCTGAACTGCAATTTGTGCAGTTTCTAAATCTCTAATTTCACCTACCATGACCACATCAGGATCCTGACGTAATATTGCTCTTAAACCTCGAGCAAAAGTCATGTCAACGTTAGTATTAACCTGAGTCTGACCAATGCCGTCGAGTTGATATTCAATAGGATCTTCAATTGTTAGGATATTACGTTCATTAGAATTTAGGAGTGTAAGACCCGCATAAAGTGTTGTGGTTTTACCGCTACCTGTGGGACCGGTAACCAGAAGGATTCCGTGAGGTTTAAATAATAAGTCTTGGAGTTGCTTTTCAAGAGGTCCAGCCATACCAAGTCGACTAAAATCAAGCCTTCCTGATTGCTTATCGAGTAGTCGAAGTACCACACGCTCCCCGAAACTTGATGGCATAGTAGATACACGAACATCCACAGCACGGTTTGCAACTCTCAAAGCAATACGCCCATCTTGAGGTATACGTTTTTCGGCAATATCAAGCTTTGCCATAACCTTTATTCTTGAAACCAACAAAGGTGCCAGTTTTCGATTAGGTTGTAACACTTCGCGTAAGACACCATCTACACGAAATCTGACAACCAATGTTTTTTCAAATGTTTCTATATGAATATCAGAAG
>JAAGZM010000390.1 GCA_024206355.1 Gammaproteobacteria bacterium
ATTGTGTTTCATGGGATCAGAGTCAAAATAATTGTTTTGACTCTGATCCCATTATTTCATATATAAGGTTTATAAATGACTCAAAAACTTGCCGAACGATTTAGAGGCTTCTTCCCTGTTATCATTGATGTTGAAACTGGTGGATTTGAAGCAAGTACAGATGCGCTTTTAGAAATTGCTGCTGTCACTCTAAAGTTTGATGAGCAACAAATGTTAGTCCCAGATCAAGAGCTACATTTCAATGTTGAGCCCTTTGAAGACGCAAATATTGAGCAGTCTGCTTTGGACTTCACCGGCATCGATCCAACAAATCCACTGCGCATGGCCGTTTCAGAAAAAGAAGCACTCAATGAGATATTTAAGCTGATCCGTAAAACTCAAAAGGAAGCTGAGTGTACTCGCTCTGTCTTAGTTGGTCATAATCCATGGTTTGATATTAGTTTTGTAAAAGCTGCTGCTGAGCGTTGTGGGATTAAAAGAAATCCTTTTCACCTATTCACAACCTTTGACACTGCAACGCTTGCCGGACTAAGTATTGGCCAAACAGTTCTTGCAAAAGCATGTAGTACAGCAGGAATAGAGTTCGATGGTGCTGAAGCACACTCAGCACTCTATGATACGAGAAAAACAGCAGAGTTGTTTTGTTATATTGTTAATCGCTACCAGACATTAGGTGGCTGGCCGCTTAGTTAGAAATGAATGGGGTCAGAATCAATTGACTCTGACCCCATTAATTACTTATAGATTATCAGCATTATCAGTCAGGTAACTTGCAACACCTTCTATTGATGCTTCCATAGCTTTATCACCTTTGTTCCAACCGGCTGGGCAAACTTCGCCATGCTCTTCGGTGAACTGTAGAGCATCGATCATGCGTAACATTTCATCAATATTACGCCCTAGAGGTAAGTCGTTAACTACCTGATGACGCACATCACCTCTCTGATCAACCAAGAATGAACCACGGAATGCGATTTTTGCACCAGGATGCTCTACATCATAGGCCTGACAAATTTCGTGAGAAATATCAGCAACCAATGGGTAACCAACTTGACCAATACCACCATCGTTGATAGCTGTATTTCGCCATGCGTTATGACTGAAGTGTGAATCAATTGATACGCCAATGACTTCTACACCTCGACTTTTGAATTCTTCCAAACGGTGATCAAATGCAATCAGCTCTGATGGACATACAAAGGTGAAATCCAGTGGATAAAAGAATATTACTGCGTATTTTCCTTTTATAGTTTCACTCAAATTAAAATCACTTACTATTTCACCATTGCCTAATACGGCATTGGCTGTAAAATCTGGGGCTGGACGACCAACTAGTACACTCATTTCTTTTTCTCCACTTTCTTAATTAAAAACTTCTATCTAAAATCAGGAGTGTATTATAACCGGAAATTTAGTAAAGTTAACAGTGTATTTAATAAAAACTTAATAACTTCTTTGTGAACGTGTTGGTTGGTAGCTGAATTGCATTTTGAGGTATAACGATTAGTCAGTTGTCTTCATCTTCGAATACAACCGACTTCTCACCTACACTACCTTTGAATACCAAGCTACGTACTTTCTTATCTTTACGTTCTATATTGACTAAATTAACCTGCTTTATCCAAATATTTCTTAATGCAGACTGGTTGATAATTAGACCTTTAAGATCAGTAATTAGCAGGGTTTCTTGGTAGCTCCATATGAAACGTCCTTCAATTTCAAAGCCGACCGTTTTTAGTGGCAATAGCTCTCCTGATAAGCGTTTCATGCTGAAGTTTTTATTGATGTAGTCAGCAAATTGTTTTTGAGAAGTAGTATCATTTAGAAGGTCGAA
>JAAGZM010000391.1 GCA_024206355.1 Gammaproteobacteria bacterium
AATTATTGATAATGCGATTTCTTATAAAAATTATACAGATAAACAAAATAATAAAGTTCATAACATAATTTGCAGATCATCGAAATTAGACAAAAAAGTAAATGCTCTAACCACACAAATTGAAGAGGCAAATAACGAGCTGAAAACAACACTATCAATTCCTGAACTTACCATTGATGAACACAATAATACTTGGAGTTGTATTGTACAAGCACTCTCAAACCTTATAAATCAGAGATGTAAACTGCCTGAAAATATTTCTCAAAAAATCAGAATTTTCTCAAAAAAATTGGCAAAGATGATGGGATTGAATAAATCTACTCAGGAATTTAAGATGACTACCAAGAGAATAAATATTATGTTACTCAGTATTATTTTAATACTCTCAGGGCAACTGCAAGCACAAACATGTAACTCATATACTACATTGGTAAGCCCGGACAGTCGCTTTACTACCGATAGTAATGGTACCGTAACAGATAATCAAACGGGCTTAATGTGGATGAGTTGCAGTCTGGGTCAAGACTGGGATAGTGATTCTTCAACTTGTATGGAAACAGCTATTAAATACAACTGGAAGGAAGCCCTTGGTGCAGCTGAGAGTACCGGTTTTGCAAGATACAGTGACTGGCGATTACCGAATGTCAGTGAATTGACTTCTATTACCGAAATAGCTTGCCACAGTCCAGCAATTAATGAATCTGTTTTTCCTACCACAGGTTCTAGTTATTATTGGTCGTCGTCGCCCTATATCGAATTAAATAGTGATGCTTGGGTCGTCTCTTTCTCTTTTGGCTTTTCTAACATCGCCTTTAAGTACGATAATTATCAAGTCAGATTGGTTCGCGCCGGATATTGATTAGTTTTGTGATTTCTAATTGGCGACCTTGATTTTTCTCAGAGCCGGTCAACTGAGGATTCTAGTTCAATCGATCGTTTTTCTGCAAAGGTATGACGAGGTATTGCAAAGTTAGGGATCATGACAAAGCGAGAGTTATCCTGTTCAAATGACTCTCCTCTAACGGTTTCTGCCATTTTCAAATTTCAACCAAGCCTTTAGCATCAGCTATTCGAGTGGTTTCTCGAAACATCACAGTGATCATCAACTGGTACTATTTTAGAAGTGAACACCAAATACCCGCTGCTGGCGGCGAGGTTGTTTATTCCGACTTTGAAATTACGTAGGCAGGCATTCGAGGAAAAACACCTGCCTCAGATAGAGCCATTACTTTCTGACAAAAGAAAAACAATTTGGCTAGACTAATATCTGAATTAGTGCACTTCAGTTATCGATACAATTTTATCACCAACCTCAATGGTATCGATCAAATTTAAGCCATTAGTAACTCGCGCAAACACCGTGTAGTGGTTGTTCAAGTGAATATTGTCTGAATTATTGAAGAAGAATTGACCCCCTCCGGTATCTTTTCCTGAGGTTGCAATACCAATAGTGCCTCTTTTGTGTTCAATAGGATATAGCTCTTCTCGCACTGAGTATCCAGATCCTCCCTGTCCAGTGCCTTCTGGATCACCACCTTGAACAACAAAATTAGCAATAACTCGATGAAATGATAATCCATCATAATATCCTGACTTGGCAAGTTGATAAAAGTTTGTGCTGGTGTAGGGAGTTGATGTTAGCAATTGAATAGTAATTGCTCCTTTAGAAGTCATAATTTGCATCCTTTTGCCGGCAAGTTTCATTGCATCACTAGCAGCAATAGTTTCTTTGGGATGGACAAATTCTTCAGCAACCGCATCTTCATCTTTTAACAACCGGCTGGCAATACTTTTTATACCATTGTGTTTAGAGAGAGAAAGGATTTCTAGATATTTTTGATTATCTGGCATTTCATATTTTCGTACTATTTTCAATGCTAGTTGTTGAGATTGGAAATCAACAGCATTTACTAGTTTCAAGAAAAT
>JAAGZM010000392.1 GCA_024206355.1 Gammaproteobacteria bacterium
ATCGCTGATCATTAAGCTCGTTGGTATATTTTTCACCTGTACTGCCAATAAATACAGCTGACATACCTCGCTCTTTTTGTAATTCGTGTACCAGAGCGTTATTAGCTATACCTAATGAAAGAAATTCTTGTCCTTCCGATACTTGGTTTCGGATGTTAATTGTCTGGGCCAAATTTATTGTGCCAAAATATAAACAAACAATGAGAGGTAATAGAACTAATAAAAACAGTTTCTGCTTAAAAGCAAGATTGTTTAACATTTTCATTTGGTTTTCCTAATATTGAAAAAGACAACACATTTAATCATAAGACGATCCACTAAAAGCAAAATAAAATTTGCTTGTAATTACCTTTTTATATGACGCAATACGAGTTTCGTTCATGATTTGTCCTGATGCGATGTGTATTACCTAATGTATTAGAATTGCTGCAAGTAGTTAATTTATAGTTGATGAAATACAAATTGGCAATAACAAACAAGAAACTACTATATATACATTGATCAAGTCCAAAAGTTGTGACGGCTACCTCAATAGTCAACCAGGAACTGGCAAGATAAGCAGCAGCTATTTTGAATACATTACGCCTTTTCAATTCAGCAAAGAATGGATCAGCCAATTGTAATCCCTAATGCTGATTATTATTCATCCATTCCTGACAATGTATGCATTTTGGATATATTTTCCAAATTTTGGGGTTGCTCGAATGGCTGGTTTTTCGAACTTTGCAAACTAAGCAGCCGTTTTCTGGATGACTGCTTATCTCTTTATTTCAATGTGGCAGTTCGAGTGTATTACCAGAATTGAGTATTCAATAACTCTTTGATAGGATTGATGAGCTTAGAAAAGGTAAACAACAAATGAACAAAATGCTAGTA
>JAAGZM010000393.1 GCA_024206355.1 Gammaproteobacteria bacterium
ATATTTTAAAAAACTAATTTTTGAGTTACAGGATCAGAATCTTCAAGCACTAATCAAAGACTTTATCCCTCCTGATGACATGCCTAATTGGAAAATTCGATTAATTAAGGAGCGTGAATTATTGGATGACAAAAGCAAGTCTAATTATATAGCAATTCCAGAGGATGATAGCTGTTGTTATTTATTAAAAAGCATGAGACCTAGGGATATAGAGGGTTGTGTAAAAATAGAATAAGAACACATAATCTGGTAGCCAGGGGTATCTACCCCCCCTGCCCCCACAACACCCTGCATACGGAACCGCACAGGGCGTTTCCCAAAGATGTTTAAAGCAAGCTGTGTTCTGGTCAAGTCCACCCGGACACTTTTTTAGAGAATTTTCATAGTTAATTGGTGACTGATCACCATTTGCTGTATGCAACCTTTCGAGATTGTAATATCTCATGTAGGCAGCGACATCATTTTTCATAAATTCACGTGTTGGTTGAGCAACTTTAAAAATCCAATCATGCTTTAGACTTCCGAAGAATCGCTCAACAACAGCATTATCCCAACAAGCTCCAACATCACCCATGCTAGCTCGAACATGATAACTAGCTAACAACTTGCGAAATCGCTTACTCGTGTACTGAGAACCTGTGTCACTGTGAAAAACTAGCTCCTTTGGTGGCTGACGCAAGTTGTAAGCCTTGACCATTGCTTTGTAGATTAAGTCAGTAGTCATCCGTTTATCAATATGCCAACCCACTATTGGGCGTGAAAAAAGATCCATCACTATTGCCAAGTACATCCAGCCTTCACCGGTCTTAAGATAGGTGACGTCACCTGCCCAAACCTGATTGGTGCCAACAGGATTAAAGTTCATGTTTAACAAGTTATCAGCCACAGCATCACTGTGCTTGCGCTTTGTCGTAATCTTGTAAGCAATTCGCTGCGTTACTTTCAAACCTAGCTTTGCCATTAATTTACGGATTTTATATCGACCAATTTCAAAGCCTTCTTCACTTAGTTTCTTCATCATCTCTCGACTACCTAGGCTGTTCCTACTTTTCTCGAACGGTTTCTTTAATCTCCGATGCAAGTGAAGTGTTTGGGCACTAATAAACTTGCCTGGTCGATTAAACCAATCATAGTAGGTCGATTTACTAACTTGCATCACACGACATAACATTCGTACTGGAAAGTTAATTGATTCTTCCTTTATAAAGTTAAATTTTACTTCATTTCTCGCGCAAAGCACCCGAGGGCATAGCAAAGGCGCTTGCCTTTTTTAAAATTTCTTTCTCCATCCGTAAGGTCTTAATTTCTTTACGAAGCTTCTTTAACTCAGTTCGCTCATCAATTGAGAGTGACTTACCTTCTAATTCTTTCTCAAATTTTTCTTTCCAACGATAAAGAATATTCGTGTTGATCCCTAGAGATTTAGCTGCTTCTGGTACGCTATAACCTTGTTCTCTTACAAGAGCAACAGCTTCTTCTTTGTACTCTTTTGTGTACTGTGTATACTGACGTTTCTGTTTCATAAAGACACCTTAAATAGTTAAGATGAATTATCTCTTATTTAAGTGTCCGGTGCTATTAGACCAGTTCAGGTA
>JAAGZM010000394.1 GCA_024206355.1 Gammaproteobacteria bacterium
GCATGCTATAGAATGTGCGTCCCAATATCTGGCTGAGTTAGTGATCGGCGAGATACTTTTAACTAGGAGAAGAAAATGTCACTAAATAACGAAGCGAAAGCTGCTATTGTTGCTGAGCATGGTCGAGGCAAAGATGATACAGGTTCCCCAGAAGTACAAGTTGCACTTTTAAGCGCACAAATAAACCACCTACAGGGACACTTCAAAGAACATATCCATGATCACCACTCACGTCGTGGTCTATTACGGATGGTAAGTCAGCGTCGTAAATTGCTGGATTATCTGAAGCGCAAAGATAACGAACGGTATTTAGGTTTGATTGAGAAATTAAGTTTACGTCGATAAAAAGCGTTTTCAAAAGGGGCTCCGTGCCCCTTTTGTTTTATTAGGATAGTAGTAAAGTAAGAAAATATCCGATCCATGAGAGATCGAGAAATCATTTAAACAAGGAAATATTGTGAATTTAATCAGAAAAACATTCCAATTCGGAAATCAAGAAGTCAGTTTAGAAACTGGCGTTATTGCTCGTCAGGCGACGGGCGCAGTTATGGCTAGCATTGGCGATACAACTGTAATGGTTACAGTAGTAGGTAAGAAAGAATGTGATCCAAATAGACCTTTTTTCCCATTAACAATTAATTATCAGGAAAAAACGTACGCAGCCGGTAAAATTCCAGGTGGATTCTTCAAACGTGAAGGTCGCCCTACAGAACGTGAAACACTTATTTGTCGTCTTATCGACAGACCACTTCGTCCATTGTTCCCAAAAGGGTTTATGAATGAAGTACAGGTTGTTGCAAACGTAGTATCAATGGATAAAGAAATTGATTCAGATATTGTTGCAATGCTAGGTGCATCAGCAGCACTTGCTATTTCAGGTATTCCATTTAACGGCCCTATCGGTGCAGCACGTGTTGGTTATAAAGACGGTGAATATTTATTAAACCCTTCTGCAACTGCTCTTACTGATTCAGCATTAGATTTAGTTGTTGCTGGTACTGATAAAGCGGTATTGATGGTTGAGTCTGAAGCTCAAGAATTAAGCGAGCAAGTCATGCTTGATGCTGTTATGTTTGGTCATGATCAAATGCAATGTGCAATCACTGCTATTAACGAATTTGCTGCTGAAGCGGCAAAGCCTAAATGGGATTGGGTAGCACCAGAAGTTAATCAAGACTTAATGGATAAGGTAAGTGGTCAAGCTAAAGCTGATATCACTACGGCCTACCAGATAGCTGATAAGATGGAACGTTATGTAAAAATTGGCGAACTGAAAGACGCATGTGTTGCAGTTGTTGCTAATGAAGACAAC
>JAAGZM010000395.1 GCA_024206355.1 Gammaproteobacteria bacterium
AACTATTGATTTATATGAATTTTGCAGTTTTGCACAAAATTTATGTAAATCCACAGTAACGCTTTTCCTCAAACTAGTGTATGATGCGCGCCTATTACGGTTTATGCCCTAATTTGTGTCAATTTTTAATTAATTTAACGAGATAAAAAATGGTCGATTTAACGAAATATAGAAACATTGGTATTTTTGCCCACGTAGATGCTGGTAAGACAACGACAACTGAGCGAATTCTTAAGCTTACAGGTGAGATTCATAAGACAGGTGAAGTACATGATGGAGAAGCCACTACTGACTTTATGGAGCAGGAACAAGAACGTGGTATTACTATTCAATCTGCTGCGACAACTTGTACTTGGGATGATCACCGTCTAAATATCATTGACACACCAGGTCACGTTGACTTCACAGTTGAAGTTTACCGTTCACTGAAAGTACTAGATGGTGGCGTAGGTGTATTCTGTGCTTCAGGTGGTGTTGAACCTCAGTCAGAAACTAACTGGCGTTATGCTAATGAATCTGAAGTTGCTCGGGTTATCTTTGTAAACAAGATGGACCGTGTCGGTGCAGACTTCTTACGTGTTGTTGATCAAATTGAAAATGTTCTAGCAGCAAATCCTCTAGTTATGACATTACCTATCGGTGTTGAAGATGATTTTATTGGTGTTGTTGATCTACTGACTGAAAAGGCATGGATATGGGATGATGTGAAATCACCTGAAAACTATCGAATTGCTGATGTTCCAGCTGATATGGTTGACGACGTTTCCATGTGGCGTGACAAGTTGATTGAAATGGCTGTGGAACAAGATGATGACTTGATGGAAAAATATCTAGACGGCGAAGAGATTGCTATCGATGATATCAAACGTTGCATCCGTAAAGGAACTATCAGCCTAGATTTCTTCCCTACTCTTTGTGGTTCTGCATTTAAAAATAAGGGTGTTCAATTAGTAATGGACGCAGTTGTAGATTATCTTCCTAATCCAATGGAAGTTAAGCCACAACCTGAAACTGATGACGAAGGTGAAGAAACAGGCGAATTTGCAATTGTTGATCCTGAAAGACCACTTCGCGCATTAGCATTTAAAATTATGGATGACCGTTTTGGTGCCCTAACATTTATAAGAATTTATTCAGGTAAAATGGCTAAAGGCATGAGTATCTTAAATTCATTCACAGGTAAAACTGAACGAATCGGACGTATGGTTGAAATGCACGCTGATTCTCGTGAAGAAATTAATGAAGCCCAAGCTGGAGACATTATCGCGATTGTTGGTATGAAGAATGTTCAAACAGGACACACATTATGTGACCCTGATAATCCAGCAACACTTGAGCCGATGGTATTCCCAGAGCCAGTAATATCGATTGCTGTATCTCCAAAAGATAAAAGTTCTGTTGAAAAGATGGGGATTGCAATTGGTAAAATGATTGCTGAAGATCCTTCATTCAAAGTTGAAACTGACGATGACTCTGGTGAGACGATCATCAAAGGAATGGGTGAGCTTCACTTAGATATTAAAGTTGATATTCTTAAGCGTACTTATGGCGTTGAGCTTGAAGTTGGTAAGCCGCAGGTTGCATACCGTGAAACAATTACTCAGCTTATCGAAGACAGCTACACGCATAAGAAGCAGTCTGGTGGTTCTGGACAGTTTGGTAAGATTGATTACATAATCGAGCCTTCAGAGCAAAATGCTGGCTTCGTATTTGAATCTAAAGTTGTTGGTGGTAACGTTCCTAAGGAATTCTTCCCAGCAATTGAAAAAGGTTTCAAAATCATGCTTGCTGAAGGTGTTCTAGCTGGATACCCAGTACTTGATGTTAAGGTAACGCTAAACGATGGTGCTTTCCACGCAGTTGACTCCTCAGCTATCGCATTCGAGCTTGCAGCTAAAGGCGCATATCGTCAATCAATGTCAAAAGCAGGTCCTCAGATTCTTGAGCCTGTAATGAACGTTGACGTATTTACTCCTGACGATCACGTTGGTGATGTAATTGGTGACCTTAACCGTCGTCGTGGCATGATCAAGTCTCAAGAAGCAGGCGCCACTGGTGTTCGCATCAAGGCTGATGTTCCTCTATCTGAAATGTTTGGTTATATCGGACACTTAAGAACAATGACATCAGGTCGTGGTCAATTCTCTATGGAATTTGCTCACTACGCAGCTTGTCCAAACAGTGTTGCAGAAGATGTTATCGCTGAAGCTAAAGAGAGAAAAGCTAATAAATAAGCTTTATCTTTACATTTTTTAGCAAAAACCCCGACGAGTATTCTCTTCGGGGTTTTTTATTACAGTACTTGGAATATATTTTATTCAGGTTATAATTAGATATTTTTTAATATCGAGAATTTATTAATTATGGTAATTTGTAAGACATGTATCATTGTTAGAATATTCATCATTGTATATGCAGTTTCATTGATTGCATTTTTCATAACTGCTGGCTAATACCAAGGCTATGAAAGTCTTTGTCAGTAAACTTTTCAATACCTCAAACAAGTCTCTGTTATTTTTCGTTAGTATTGGCCTATTAATCAGTGTGCTCTGGATTCTAGGAGAACCTACGCTTGAAGCTCTTATGTATCATCGACAAGCAATCAGTGATGGTCAGTATTGGCGCTTTATATCGGGCCATCTTGTTCATAGTAATGGTTGGCACTTGCTATTAAATATTTCCAGTTTAATTATGATTGGTCTGCTTTTTAATCATCATTTATCAATAATCTTCTGGATAATTGTTTTTGTTATTTCTGCTTTTGTGATCAGTGCCACCTACTTTTGGTATGCTCCAGAATTTGATTACTATGTTGGCTTAAGTGCAGTGTTATACGCAGTAATCATAATTGGAGCTCTTCTAGACTTAAAAGAGCAACCATTTATTGCAGCTCTTATTTTAATTGTTGTTACAGGAAGAGTTATTTGGCAACAGTACGCTGGCAGTATCGATTATCTAACCGATATTATCGATAGCCGCGTAGCCATTGAGTCTCACCTTTTTGGTATTATTAGTGGCTATCTGATTGGAATAATACTAGTTTGGCGGCAACGACTTATAAAGACGTCGAATACATTGTTCTAAAGAATCTTTCCAGTTCGGCATCTTGATATTGAACCTCCTTGCTAACTTTTCACAATTAAGCACTGAATTAGCAGGTCTTGAAGCTACTGTTGGATATTCAGACGAGCTAATCGCTGATAAATCCTTTATTAATAACAATTCATGATTAGCTGCACTTTCAAAAATTGACTTAGCAAAACCGTACCAGCTGACACTGCCTGATGAAGTAAGGTGATAGATACCCTTGTGCGCTTTAACAGTTTCAGGATTTTCAATATATTGCTCACACAAACTGATGGTAGCGTTAGCAATATCATGACTAGTTGTTGGTGATCCGATTTGATCATTGACAACTGATAGAGCTTCTCTTTCTCGACCTAAACGCAGCATAGTTAAGAGAAAGTTACCACCCCTTTCACCATAAACCCAGCTAGTTCGCAGAATAAAATAGTGGCAAGCAGATATCTCAATAGCCTTTTCACCAGCTAATTTGCTACTGCCGTAAACGCTTAAAGGGTGAGTATCATCACTTTCAGACCATGGTTTTCTTTTAGTGCCATCAAATACAAAATCGGTTGAATAATGAATAAGCAAACAATCTCGTATTTCACATTGATCAGCAAGAGCTCCAGGGAGATCTGAATTTAGAAGAAATGCCTGCTCTTGATCAGATTCAGCCTTATCAACGGCAGTATAAGCTATAGCATTAATAACAATATTCGGCTGAACATCTCTAAATAATTGTTCAAGAGAATCTTTATTGAGAGGATCCATGATAATATCAGCATCGGAACGACCTGCAGTGACTATTTCTCCAAGCTTACCTGCATTTGCAGCTAATTCATGCCCTACTTGACCTGATGGGCCAAAGATTAATACTCGCAAATCATAATCTCCATTTCATTATCCTCAGACAGTTTACACGCATAAAAACAAAAAAGGCACCCGAAGGCGCCGATCAAACTTACAAACAAATTACTAAGGTAGTCTTATTTGTTCACATAAATCATAGCTTTAATTTATGTCGATTCTTCTTAAGAGTAGCGGGACCAATTCCTTTAACTCCTAATAAGTCATCCACAATTTTAAAGTCACCCATTTTCTTTCTATATTCAACAATCGC
>JAAGZM010000396.1 GCA_024206355.1 Gammaproteobacteria bacterium
ACAAGACAAGAAAAGTGAAGCTGGCCTATAAGCCGGATTCTGTCGTGGACAACCATTCATCTGGGACTAGTGTCACCACTAGCCTCATGCGACCTACCCGAATCCAGCGTGGGCCACGCCTTTAGGATCCCTATTTGGTCTTGCTTCAGGTGGGGTTTACCCTGCCACTGATGTTACCATCAGCGCGGTGCGCTCTTACCGCACCATTTCACCCTTACTTGAACGAATTCAAGCGGTATATTTTCTGTGGCACTTTCCATAGGCTTTCGCCTCCCAGGAGTTACCTGGCACCCTGCCCTTTGAAGTCCGGACTTTCCTCCCTCAATATTTCGTAAGAAACATCAACAGCGATTGTCCGGCCAGCTTCGAACGTGAGGGTACGCTTAACAGGTTGTGAGCGCAAGTAGTAGTGGTTTTATTCTTTTCTCTGCTATTGTTTTCTAAGTAATGCTCTTTGATAGAGTGCTTTTTTGCGCTCGCCTGTAATATCTGCTGCTAGAGCTGTTGCTTGTGCTAGTGGGAGTTTTGTTGCTAGGAGATCTACGATGCGATCTGATTCCTTTTCGTCTGTGGTTAGTGAATTTGGATTTCCTGCTACTATGACAACAAATTCTCCGCGTTTTTGATCGCTATCGGATTGCATCCACTGGATTAAATTGTCTAATGTGTCTGAGTGAATTGTTTCGAAGGTTTTTGTTAGCTCTCGTGCGATTGTTGCTTGGCGTTGTTTACCGAAAATCTTACTCATATCGACTATGCAATCTTCAATTCGGTGAGTCGACTCATAAAATACGAGAGTGCGTGGTTCATTTGCTAACTGCTCTAGTTGTTTGCATCTTGCTCCTGATTTAGAGGGTAGGAAGCCTTCGAATATGAATCTATCGGTGGCTAATCCTGATGCTGATAAAGCTGCCACCATGGCACAGGCTCCGGGAATAGGTACAACTTTTATTCCTGCGGCTCTTACTTCTCTGACTAAGAAGAATCCTGGATCACTTATCAACGGGGTTCCTGCATCGGATACTAGTGCGATACTATCACCTTTTTGAAGTTGTTCAACTAGGGTTGCGGCTTTTTGTCGCTCATTGTGATCATGCAGTGAAATTGCTTTGGTTTGAATATCAAGGTGCTGTAATAATCGTCTTGTATGGCGTGTATCTTCAGCGGCGATAAGACCTACAAAATTTAATATATCCTTTGCGCGATCAGTAATATCGGAAAGATTTCCAATTGGTGTTGCAACAATATACAAAACACCTGTATTTAATGTCATAATAAGTCCTGAATTATTTTGATATTTGATGGTCTACTTTAAGATACATCCTAGTAACAGTTTTAGCGAGTTCATTTGTGTTGAGAATGAAAATTTTACAGGCGTTCCTAAAAAAGTTTAGCTCCCATGCTATTCTTCTATTAATGGTATCGGTACTCACCGGTTGCCCAAAGACTTCTGATATTGATAATGAGTCTGGAACATCTACTGATCAAACACAACAATACCTTAATTATGCTCGAAAAAGTAACGGCACTAAAAGAACTGATTGGTTACTGCTTGCTTCTGAGTCATTACTGATACAAAAACGTACTGACAAAGCCTTGGCCGTTTTAAATACGGTTGATAATAATGAACTGACCGATAAATCTTTTCAGCTTTATCACTTATTGATGGCTCAAGCTCTTTATTCTGCTGAACGTTCAGATCAGGCCTTTGATCAATATGCTCAAATTACTCAGCCAGACTTATTAAAAAAATATCAACAAATTAGTTTTTACAGAAATTATGCTGATCTATTAAGTGTGTTAATGCGTCATTACGATAGTGCTTTACAACGAATAGCTCTATCTGCCTTTTTATCAGATCCTCTTGATGTTGAAGAAAATCGTGAATTGCTATGGCAATCATTAATGATGGTTAATAACTTAAGTATCTATCAAAATAGCCTCAATAGCCTACTCGTCTCAGGTTGGCTTGAACTTGCAAACTTAGCCAAAGACAATGCCAATCAGCCTGATGAGTTACTTCGTAGATTAGAAATTTGGCGGTCGAGATATTTTGAACATCCTGCCTATAAAGGCATGCCAATAGATATTGCTCATGCTGAGTCTGCTCGCTCCTATAAACCCCAGCGTATTGCTTTATTACTTCCTGAAAAAGGTAGCCTTGCCAATTCAGCTCACCAAATTAGAGAAGGTTTTCTTACAGCTATCTATCATATTTCCATAGAGCTTCGGCCTGAAGTTGTTTTTTATGACAGTAGTAAATCCTCTGATATTTTGGCCCTTTATCAACAGGCAATTGATGAAGGAGCTAGTTTTGTAATTGGACCACTTCGCCGTGAGTCTGTGAAAAAGCTAGCTAGCAGAGAACATTTTCCGGTTCCTGTAATTTCAATAAATCGATTAACCGAAGATCTCGTCTTGCCTGAAAATTTTTATCAATTTGGGCTACCTGTTGAAGATGAAGCGCGCCAAGCAGCGATCAGAGCTTGGCAAGATGGTCTGAGCAAGGCTATCGTCCTCGTTCCTAGCGGAAACGTTGGAGAGCGTACTCGTATTGCATTCACTGAACAGTTTGAACGCTTAGGTGGTGAAATCCAGCAAGTTATCTCGTTTAACAGCGACAAAGATTATTCTAAGGCGGTTCAAGAGTTACTCGGTGTTGATAAAAGTCTCGGCCGACTTAAACGGTTACAGAATGTTCTCGGTATGACTTTAAAACACGAAGCTCGACGTAGACAAGATACTGATTTTCTATTTTTTAAGGCATCTGTACAACAGGCTCGAAGGATAAAGCCTTTCATCGATTTTTATTATGCTCATGATTTGCCACTCTATTCCACTTCAAGTATTTATAGTGGTAAAGAAGAGCTGGTTTTAGACCGGGATCTTGAGAATGTTTCTTTCTGTGATATTCCCTGGCTACTCTCTGATCAGATCGATATCGTTAATTACAAAAAACAAATCTCATCGATCTGGCCAAATTCAACACAAAGCAGATCTGCAAGATTATTTGCCCTTGGCTATGATTTATTTACGCTGATCCCAGAGTTGAACCGGTTAAGAAATTTCCCTCAATATCAGAAGAATGGCTTATCCGGAAAACTAACCGTTAATGGATCTGGTCATGTGCAAAGGCAGCTTTCTTGGGCAAAATTTGTTAATGGCAAAACTGTTCAACTAGAGCAGGCAATACAGTAATGACATTAACAAGTCGCGAACTAGGTGATCAGGCTGAAGATTATGCGGCGCAATTATTAATTGCTGAAGGGCTAAAACTGATTGAGAAAAACGTTAACTTTCGTGTTGGCGAAATTGACTTAATCATGCAAGATAAACGGTTTTTAGTTTTTGTAGAAGTGCGGCGAAGAAAGTATGATAAGTTTGGCGGAGCAATAAGTTCCATAACTGCAACAAAAAGAAAAAGATTAACACGGGCAGCACTAGCCTACTTACAGCGTAGAAAACTAATGGATAAAGTTCCTTGCCGATTTGATCTCGTTGCAGTTACTGACAACAAAGGTCAGTTGCAAGGCCAGTGGATAAAGAATATATTTCAGTAACGCTATAAGTATTAAATAATTGCGGAGAAGAATGAATGGATATGCTTACCCGAATTCGGGAGATTTTTACAGAAAGCATACAGACAAAAATTGATGCTGCAGATGCACTACCTGAGCCAATCTCCATGGCTGCAGATGTGTTGGTCAATGCACTCATTAATGGTAATAAAATATTAGCTTGTGGAAATGGCGGCTCTGCTGGTGATGCTATGCATTTTTCATCAGAAATGATTAATCGCTTCGAGCGTGAACGTCCCAGTTTACCGGCTATAGCCTTAACAACTGATATGAATGCTCTCACAGCCATTAGCAACGATTATGATTATAATCAAATTTTCGTTAAACAAGTTAAAGCTCTCGGTCAGCCTGGCGATATTTTGCTGGCGATATCAACAAGTGGAAATTCCTCTAACGTTATTGAAGCTATCAAGGCAGCGTTATCAAGAGATATGTTGATTATTGCTCTGACAGGCCGTGACGGTGGTGAAATGGCAGGGCTTTTAGGCGCTAATGATTTTGAAATTAGGGTCCCCTCTCCATCCACAGCTCGTATTCAAGAAGTACATTTACTGGTAATCCATGCTCTATGTGATTTAATCGATAATCGTTTATTTGGTGGTGACAATGTTTAAAATTTTAACTCTTCTATTAATTATATCTATTCCCTTTCTAACTGGCTGTGTAGCAGCTGTTGCTACAGGAGCAATCGTTGGCTCTGACATGGCTTCTGATCGACGAACCACTGGTATCTATATTGAAGATGGTTCAATCGAGTTGAAAACAAGTACTGCTATTGCAGAAGACAGTCAACTTAAAGCTTCTACTAGCATCAGTGTTGTAAGCTATAACCGTGTTGTATTGTTGGTTGGGCAAGCTCCGAATGAATCCCTTAGATCTCATGCCGCTGATGTTGTCAGAGAGACCGAAAATATACGTAGAGTTCATAATGAAATTCGCATTGCTGCTCCTAACTCATTTTTATCAGGAAGCAGCGATTCATGGATCACTACGAAAGCAAAATCATTAATGCTCGCAGAAAAAGATTTTGCCTCTACAAATATAAAAGTTATTACCGAAAATGGTGAAATCTTTTTAATGGGTCTAGTAACAAAAGCTGAAGCCGATAAAGCAATTGCAATCGTTCGCAAAATTGATGGTGTAGAGCGGGTAGTACAAATATTCGAATATATCCAGTAGTGATAATCCTAGGATCCTCAGTTGGGCGCGTTTGAGTGTGTGTTTTTTTAGGTTTAGGCAAACTCACTCAATGGATGAATACTAATCCTTCTGTAAGTTGTTGTTTTGAAGTACATAATCATAATTTTGAGCCGGTCAACTGAGGATCCTAGGAGAATGTGATCAGAGTCAATTGACTCTGATCACATGCATTTCTATTTGACTACTTTTAGGAATGGGGTTTTCTTATTTGGCGGCGGATCTTCTGTTGGTGGCTCGTTACTATCTTCAACATCTAACTCATCTGTTTCAAGTTCGCCGAGGTCAACCTCTGGGAATGCCATTCCTTCGCCATTTTCACTGGCGTAAATTGCTCGTACAGCTTTAATCGGAATATACAGTGATTGAACTACGCCTGAAAAACGCGCTGAGAAACTTATTGCTTCGTTGTCAATGAGTTCATTTGAGATTGCATGTGGTGCGATATTAAGCACAATCTGTCCGTTTTGAACAAATTGTGCTGGAACATCTACATCAGGTGCTTCAGCATTGACCAATATATGTGGTGTTAAATCATTATCGAGTATCCATTGATGGATGGCTCGTAATAAATATGGTTGCTGATCTGTTGTTATACTATCGACCATATTAGAAATCAGTTTCGTGCAATTCCTGCTCTAACATGGTTAAACTTGCTTGAAAAGACTCTCTCTCAAATAGGCGGTCCATATAACTTAGAACTTCCTTTGAACCTTGTCCATTAAGCTCGATTCCCATAGATTCTAAACGCCACATCAGAGGTGCTAAACAGCAGTCTACCAAGGTAAATTCTTCGCTTAAGAAGAATGCAGTGTCTGAAAAAACAGGTCCAAGCGTTATCAATGAATCTTTTAAATCTTTTTGTGCTTTTTCTAAATTACTTTCTTTGACTTTAGGATCAACGATGATCTTCATCAAAGAATACCAGTCTCTTTCAACACGATGCATCATCAGACGACTGCGTGCTCTTGCCACTGGATAAACAGGCATCAGAGGTGGATGTGGAAATCGTTCATCCAAATATTCCATAATGATACGCGCTTCAAATAATACAAGATCACGATCAACGAGCGTAGGAACAGTGTTATAAGGATTTAAATCGGCTAAATCTTCAGGTTTATTATTGGGCTCTACATCGATAACCTCAAAATTTACACCTTTCTCAGCCAGTACGATACGAACCTGATGAGAATAAATATCGAGATTACTCGAATACAAAGTCATTATTGAACGCTTGGCAACTTCAGCCATGGACTATCTCCGTGCTTTACAAAAAAAAGAAACAATGCCACCCCTGTAAATGGATGACATCTCTTAGTTGATACTATTCAAATTAATTAGTACTAATAAATTAATGAATATCGCGCCAATATTCTTTCTTCAAAAAATAAGTAAGGACAAAGAAAAACATTAAGAATAAAATAACTTTCATTCCCAGTGCTTGACGCTCTAATTTTACTGGCTCACCTGCATAATCAAGGAAATTAACCAAATCACGCACCACTGTATTATATTCTTCTTCAGTAAGAGAACCAGCAATAGAGATTTCGAAGTAACCTTTATCATGCTTTAACTGTGCTAATGCTCCCGTAGCTTCATGAAAAATAGCGCTATGCTTAGTAACACCAGCATCATCACCATCACGTCTTGCGATCGCAATTTCGATATCGGCAACTTCAATTTTTGATTCAAGCTCTTTAGCCTTATTAGTTTTTACTTGCTTGCCTTGTAGTGGAGCTAAAATATGAGGCATGCCAACATCTTTAAACAAAGTATTGTTTACGCCAAATGGACGTTTGTCATCAGCATAAAAACTTTTCATATAAGTATATAACCAATCTGCACCACGTACTCGAGCAACCAAAGTTAAGTCAGGAGGTACAATACCAAACCATTCTTTAGCTGCATCAGCAGGAAGATTATTAGTAATATGATCGGTGATTCTTTTACCCGTAAACATCAAATTGTTTTCAACGATATCAGCAGGAATGCCCGGTCCATCAACCAACTTATCATAGCGCATATGTTTGAGACTGTGACAAGCCAAACAATAGTTCATATAGGTAGTTGCACCATTTTGAAGTGAAATTTTATCTTCAGATTTAATATTTGCTGAGAGTGTTTCTTCACCACCAGCTGCCAACACATTGACAGACAAACCGATAATGGTCAGTAAAATTCCCAGTTTTGTTGTTAGTCTTTTAATAGCCATTAGTGTGTCACCCTATCTGGAACTGGTTTAGTCTTATCAATTTTCGTATACCAAGGCATTGCCAAGAAGAATATAAAGTATACGGCTGTCGAAACTCGCGCGAGTAATGTCTTAGCCTCAGTAGGGGCTTGCATACCCAAATAACCAAGTATGAAGAAACTGATTACAAACAGTGCCAACATTAATTTGAATATCCAACCTCGATAACGCATTGACTTAACTTCTGACTTATCTAACCAAGGTAGTAAGAACAAGAATACAATCGCAGCACCCATTGCCAATACACCTGGGAAAGCAGAACCTGCAATCGAAGGAATTGCACGTAATATCGCGTAGAACGGTGTGAAGTACCAAACCGGAGCAATATGTGCTGGCGTTGTCAATGGATCTGCAGGTAAGAAGTTTGGTGGTTCTAAGAAATAACCGCCCATCTCAGGTGCAAAGAATAGCGCTGCAGCAAAGAAGATCAAGAAGCCGACAACACCCATAATATCTTTTACTGAATAGTAAGGATGGAAAGGGATTCCATCACGTGGAATTCCGTTCTCATCTTTGTTTGCTTTAATTTCAATACCATCTGGATTGTTTGAACCAACCTTATGCAATGCTACAAGGTGTAAAAACACCATTAATAGTAGTGCAATTGGAACAGCAACAACGTGTAGTGCAAAGAATCTTGTTAATGTAGCACCACTGATTACGTAGTCACCACGTATCCATAATGTTAGATCTTCACCAATGAAAGGAACCGCTCCAAATAAGTTAATAATTACTTGAGCGCCCCAGAATGACATCTGACCCCATGGAAGTAAGTATCCCATGAACGCTTCTGCCATCAGTAATACATAGATGATCATACCGAAAATCCACAATAACTCTCTTGGAGCCTTGTATGATCCGTACATCATGCCACGAAACATATGCAGATAAATTACCACGAAGAATGCTGAGGCACCCGTCGAATGCATATATCGTAATAACCATCCCCATTCCACATCACGCATAATGTATTCTACTGAATCAAATGCATGTTCCGCAGAAGGGTTATAACTCATTGTCAGCCAGATACCAGTTAAGATTTGGTTAACCAAAACTAGCATCGCTAAAGAACCCATGAAGTACCAAAAGTTAAAGTTTTTCGGGGCATAATATTCGGCGATGTGCTCATTCCATACTTTAGTCGCAGGGAATCTTGCATCAACCCACTCCATCATTCCGCCTTTTTTATTTTCATTAGACATTAGGCTTCTACTCCTTGATCAACACCTATCAATACTCGTGTATCAGTGAGATATTGATATGGAGGTACTATCATGTTCGATGGTGCTGGCATACTTTTATAAACCCGACCAGCCATATCAAACTTTGAACCGTGACAAGGACAAATGAATCCACCTTGCCAATCCGCTCTTACTTCAGGCGTATAGGTTGGTGAGCAGCCAAGGTGAGTACACCAACTCAGTAGAACTAAATATTCTTTCTTAATTGAGCGATGTTGATTTAGAGCATATTCAGGTTGTTGCGTTTCAAGTTCAGATTTAGGATCATGCAACTTTTCTTCAATCTCAGCTAATCTAGCAATCACGTCCTCACCTCTGCGAATGATGATGACACTCTTACCACGCCATTCCACCTTTATTGCTTGCCCCATTTCAAGTTTTGCAATATCGGCTTCAACTGGAGCTCCTGCAGCTAATGCCTTTTTGCTTGGCATCCAAGAACCTAAAAATGGTACTGCAACATATCCAGCCCCTATGGCCCCAACAACAGCTGTTGATATTGTCAGGAATCGTCGCCGACCTGTATTAACAGGCTCATTTACAGCTTCACTTTTTACTACAGCGTCAGAACTCATTATGAGTATCTCCCCCGATGCTAATGAATCAAATTTTTTCAGTGGGAATAATAAAGAAAAGTGCCGTTTTATACAAGGAAAAGACACAAAAAAGCCCGATTGAACCGGGCTTTTTCAAAGAACTGATTTGAACTTAACGTTTGGAGAACTGAGGACGTTTACGTGCTTTGTGTAAACCAACTTTTTTACGTTCAACTTTTCGAGCATCACGTGTTACAAAACCAGCTTTACGAAGCTCAGGTCTTAACGTTTCATCATACTCCATTAATGCACGAGTAATACCATGACGAATTGCACCAGCTTGTCCGGTTCCGCCACCACCTTTTACAGTAACTTGCACATCAAACTGACCTAAAGTTTCTGTCAATTCCAATGGTTGTCGTACAACCATGCGTGAAGTTTCACGACCGAAATAGGTCTCGAGTGAACGGTTATTTACTGTAATGCTTCCTGCGCCTTTACGTAGGAAAACACGAGCTGTTGAACTCTTACGACGTCCAGTACCATAGTGTTGAGTAACTGCCATAATATTAAATCTCTAATGTTTGTGGCTGCTGTGCAGCATGATTATGCTCGTTACCGGCATATACTTTTAACTTACGGAACATAGCTCGACCTAGTGGATTTCTAGGTAACATGCCTTTAACCGCTTTCTCAATTATCATTTCAGGCTTAATCGCTTGAAGTTTCTCAAAATTGATTTCTTTAATACCACCTGGATAACCAGTATGACGGTAGTATATCTTATCAGTCTTCTTGTTACCCGTTACGATAACTTTATCAGCATTGACAACAACGATGTAATCACCTGTATCAACGTGCGCCGTATATTCAGCCTTATGTTTTCCACGCAATCTTCTTGCGATTTCTGTAGCCATACGGCCCAGAGTTTTGCCATCGGCATCTACGACAAACCAGTCGCGTTTTACAGATGCAGGCTTTGCACTAAAGGTTTTCATTTTTACTCCAACTTTCCCGTTCGTTCTTTCCAATAATGAAAGAACCCCGTACTAAACTTATTATTTTATATACTTCTTTACATGATAGGTAAACTTGACACCACAGACACAGCTTCCCATCAAGGAGCGCGAATTCTACAGAAAGGAGACAGAAGATACAAGTACCGAATGACGAAAAATAAGGTTTTTTACATAGCTTAGTATTAATATATGTCAGATACGGCTTAATAGGTCATAAAAATGCCCTCACACCTTAGTTTAAAGCAAAATACTCAAGTTAAGGAAGGTGTTCTTTAGCTAGATAGTCGTGCGATTGCATTTCTTGTAAGCGACTTTGTGTTCGCTTAAATTCAAACGCTAATATCTTTCCACTATATAGGTGTTCTAAATCGACCTCAGCAGAAATAATTAACTTTACATTTCTTTCATAAAACTCATCAACAAGACTAATAAAGCGTCTTACCTGATCATTTTTTCCATCGTTTAGTTGTGGTACTGATGATAGAAGTATTGAATTATAAAGTCTTGATAGCTCAATATAGTCTTTTGCACTACGTGGCCCAGCACAGGCTGATTGATAATCTAACCAAAGTACTCCGTCTGCTTTTGCCCGAACAGCAATTTCTCGTTTATTAATCAAAACTTTTGTATTTTCTTCGATTGCATCTACAGCAAGGTTAGTAAAACTAAACTGTAAATTCTCTTCAGCAGCTTGGTCCAGTGGAGAATGGTATATCTCCGCCTGTTCAAGAGTCCTTAATCGATAATCTATACCACCATCCACATTTAATATTTGAGTATGACGTTTAATTAAGTCTATTGCTGGTAAAAACCGAGACCGCTGCAAGCCATTCCAATAAAGTCTATCTGGAATAATATTTGAAGTAGTCACTAAACTGATACCAAGCTCAAACATTTCTTGGAAAAGACCAGCTAAAATCATCGCATCGCCAATATCACTGACAAAAAATTCATCAAAACACAGTATCCTAGTTTCATCTGCGAGCTTTTGGGCAATTGTTATTAGAGGGTCACTTTGGCCTGAGAGTTCTTTAAGTTCCTGATGAACCCAATACATAAAGCGATGAAAGTGTAAGCGCTTTTTCTTTTTTATCGGCAATACTTCATAAAAGGAGTCCATTAAATAAGTCTTGCCACGACCAACTCCGCCCCACATATACAAACCAGTTAAAGGTTTATCTTTTGTATTTAAAAATCGATGAAAAAATCCCTTTGATGATCGTTCAGTTTCAATAAGTTGATGGAATAAAATATCGAGCTGTTGGATTGCCTTATGTTGGGCTTTATCAAATGTGAATTCATTTTCCTTAATATCTCTTTGATAACGCGTAAGGGGAGATAGTTGAGTACTATTCATAGATCATCGATTATGGGTTGATAATGTTGTTCTAAAACATTACTCAACTTAACAATTTGACCATGGAAAAAATGACCTGTTTCTGGAAACTTAATGAGTTTAGGTGGCTTCTCTTGTGAACTTACCCAATCAAAGACACTGTCAGGCTCAACCACATCATCTTGTTCTCCCATGAGGACTAGCCAAGGACAGGTTGGATTATGAAACTCAGAGAAACTAAAATTCCTAACAGGAGGAGCAACACTCAACAATTGTTTTGCATCTGAAGCAGAAGCGCAGCTAGCCGCAATCCATGAACCAAAAGAAAAACCCGCAAGCCATAAATCCTGCTCTGGCCAGCTTTTACGTATTAATTCACATAACAAAAGTAAGTCTTCACTTTCACCCTTACCATCATCATAGCTACCTTCTGACAAACCAATGCCACGAAAATTAAATCGTAAAGCTGGAACACCCATTTTACTAAATGTCTTTGCTAAAGTATGTACAACTTTGTTGGTCATCGTGCCGCCAAACTGCGGATGAGGATGGCAACAAATGACAACAGCTTTTGCCGACTTCTCGGGTGGACTATCGGGCAAATGTAACTTAGCCTCTATGTTACCAGCAGCTCCTTGCAAAGTAAGACAATGCTCACCAGCTGATAATTTTTTCCAATCGATACTCATAGTTTCTACTTTAATTATTATTCACCTTTGTATATTGTGCCCGAACTACTCTTTAGATTGAACCCATGTGAGGTAAGATTTTTACAATTTGTGGAATTGCTGTTGCAGTTATACCCGTTCTCCCTCAAGATGAATGTTTTCTAGCTGAACACTGAAATATGTATTTTGAGGTAGAACGAGTATAACCATGACTATTAAAACGATACTTCGAATGGGAGATCCTAGGCTAATTGAACCAAGCCAAGAGGTTTCTGACGCGCCTTCTCTAGAACTGAACCAGTTGATTGAGGATATGCTTGATACTATGGCTGCAAATAATGGTGCAGGCCTTGCTGCCCCTCAAATAGGTGTGCTAAAAAAATTGGTGGTCTTTGGAATGAAAGATGAGACATCTGAGAATGAGCGGTATCCTGATACCGAGCATGTACCATTGACTATTCTTATTAATCCAGAGATTAAGCCTATTGGTGAGGATATCATTGAAAGTTGGGAGGGCTGCTTAAGCATTCCAGGTATGCGTGGGGTCGTTCCTCGATACGCAAAAATTCATTATAAAGGTCTCGATCCAAAAGGTAATATCATCGAACGGGAAGTTGAAGGGTTTCATTCTATCGTGGTACAACATGAGTGTGATCATCTCGACGGAATCCTGTATCCTATGAGGATGCGTGATATGAGTTACTTCGGTTTTGAAGAAGAGTTAAGTGAACCAGAACCTGATCAGTAGCTAGAAAATGATAAAAATGATAAAAATGATAAAAATGAAATAGTATAGTGAATAAAAGGAGTATTTCGTGGAATTACTGACAGGATTGATAATTGCAGGTATAGCATTATTTATAGCTGGCATCTTTGCTGGTAAGCAAATAGCGCCTACTATGAGAAGAATAAAAGAGTTAGAGGACACCGTTGAAGAGAGTAAGCAGCAACATCAAGCTTACAAAGATAGTGTCGCAGGTCACTTTTCTGAGTCTGCAAATTTATTTGGTGATATTACTGAAAAATACCGTTCTCTATACGAGCATTTATCTTCTGGCGCTTATGATCTTTGTGACAGGAGAAACATTCCAAGAGAATTAGCTACATCCCATGTTAATATTTTAGCGGTTGAGACCCCTGAAGTATCTCCACAATTAACAGACGACACTGTACCTATGCCTCCAGAAACCAAAGAGAATATTATTGATGTTACTCGTTCTGGCCTATCTCATTTAGATGAAGAAAGCCAACTAATTGCCAATCAGTCCAAGCAAGAAAGTGAAAATACTGCCGAAATAATTGATTTAGACAAACAGAGAAATGAAGATGATTCATCATTGACACAACCATTAACACAACAAGCAAAAGATTATGCGATAAAAGAGAAAGGTGTCATTAATCATAACAGTCTAAATAGAGATGATGTCACAACATAAATTAAAAAAATACATAAAAAAATGGCTACTTCGCAGTAGCCATTAAACGGGGATCAAACAACCAAAAAGGGTATAACTTTACTTCTATAACTTATGACAGACTAAATAATAAAAAGTTCATAATTTTTTATTTTTTTACTACTAAAAAATAATATTCATTCTTGATTTTATTGAAATTCTTTGTAACTACTTGATTTTGTTATATTATTTTACATACATTTTCCCCAATATTATTATCCATAATGAGTCTGAAATGGAGAAATTTTTACTATGAAACATCATTTCTTAGTTTTAATGCTAATTATTGTCACAGGTTGTAGCGCACAATCAGATAAAAATTCTCTTGATAAGATATTTGCAGATGAGTGGCAGCATCGGATGGCAATCAATCCAATCTTAGCTGGTTCATTAAGCAATACAGGTGGGGCTACTGAATTAAATGATGTCTCATTTGAATCGTTATCAAAACAAGCCGATTTTAATCGATTGATATTAAAAAGACTTGATGCTATCAACTATCAAAAACTTGATAACAATTCACAAATAAATTTTCGAATATTCAAAGATCAAATAACAAACAATCTTGCTCATTTTGATTTTTCTGCCTATCAAATTCCTTTTAACTCAGACTCTGGCTTTTACAGTTCTTTTGCTCGCCTACCTTTTCAAGTTCCCTTTAAAAACGAACAAGACTATCTCAATTACATAATGCTCTTACGTTCTTGGCCAAAATATGTTGAACAACAAATTACCCATATGAAACATGGGGTTGAACGTGGAATGACTCAACCACAAGAACTCCTTGAGGGTATTCCTTCCACGATCAGAGCCTTTATTACAGACCCACCTAAAAAAAGCGGATTTTTTAAACCCTTTACCAACTTTCCAAATTCTTTTTCATCCGAGTTAAAACAAAATCTTATTGAACAAGCCTTGCTAGCCATCAATAACTCTGTTTATGTAGGTTATCAAAATGCTGCCAACTTTTTAGAGAAAGAGTACATCCCTAAGGCAAGGCTTACCCTAGGAGCTAGCGAACTACCCAACGGTGAGCAATATTATGCTCAGAGGGTAAAACACTTTACCACCCTAGATTTTACAGTTGATAAAATACACGATATTGGGCTCGACGAAGTCAAACGGATCCGCTCAGAAATGCAGCAGCTTATAGATAAGCTCGAATTTGAAGGCTCATTTAAAGATTTCATTGAGTTTTTACGTACTGATCCACAGTTTTATGCAAGTTCAGCAGAAGAATTATTAAAACAGGCGGCATGGATAGCAAAGAGAATGGACGCTAAATTGCCTTCTTTATTTAAACATTTACCCAGGCAACCCTATGGAGTGCAGGCTGTTCCTAAGTCTATTGCACCAACCTATACAACAGGCAGATATATTTCTGCTCCCAAGGGAAGTACTCAACCTGGCTATTATTGGGTTAACACCCACGCACTAGATAAAAGACCTTTGTATGTCCTAGAGTCACTGACTTTACACGAGGCAGTGCCAGGACATCATTTACAGATTTCACTCAATAATGAACTGGACAGTTTACCTTTATTTAGACAACACTCCTATATCAGTGCTTTTGGCGAAGGTTGGGGGTTATATTCTGAGTGGCTTGGCCTTGAAGCTGGATTCTACCAAGATCCTTATAGTAATTTCGGCAGGCTTACCTATGAAATGTGGCGTGCTGTTAGACTTGTCGTTGATACAGGTATCCATGCAAAAGGATGGACACGTCAACAGGCTCGTGATTATTTAGCATCGAATACAGCATTATCATTACATAATGTAAATACTGAAATTGATCGATACATTACTTGGCCTGGTCAAGCGCTATCCTACAAGATCGGTGAAATCAAAATTAAACAATTGCGCCAGCATGCAGAACATCGTTTAGGCGATAAGTTTGATATCAGAGACTTCCATGATGCTGTATTAGGACAAGGATCTGTTCCTTTAGATGTTTTATCTGATCAGATTGAGCAATATATTAATATGAATATTGAATTATAACGGGATCAGAATCAATTGATCCCGCCATAAGTAATAATCCTTATATCATTTGACTCTGACCCCATTATGAATGCAGAATGTTTCTTATGACAAGACAAGTAATCATTAACATAATAAAGCAATTTTCCTTAACCATATCGTTGCTGATATTCATATTTATGGGCATGTCTGCGAATGTTTTAGCTGAGAACGAAACTAAATCACTATCCATTGATACTGTTACCCAAGCTCAGGTTAGACTAAGTTTTCCTTTCCCTAGTCTTCTTTCAACAGGTCCCTATTTATGGTATAAAAATACCAAAGATATGCCTATTAAAGGGCACGCATTCCGCATTGCAACCTTTTCAGAAGAAAGCCAATATCAAATTTTCATAGAAAAAGTTGAGTTTGGTGATGATGGCTGTTGCCTAGACATTATTGATTATCGACAGTTGATTATTAATGAGGAGTTACTTAGGAAACATTTCCCAAAATACATAGGCCAGCACGGATTTAAATTAATTCGATGGATAAATTCGGAAGTATTTGAATTCGAAGCTTATGGTGGAACCTATCAACTCACTAATATCAGTGATGAAAAACCACTTATCAAAGAACTAACAGGCAAATCGTTAAAATAGTGAATAATCCTAGCCCAGTAACAACAAAAAGCAATCCACTTATTGATCTCGTCATAAGTATCATCATACCGTCATTAATCTTAATGAAACTGAGTGGTGATGATTGGCTAGGTACCACCTATGCACTTCTCGTTGCCTTAGCATTTCCATTTTTTTATGGCGTTTATGAACTTGTCTTACATAAAAAATTCAATATTATTTCAATGCTAGGAATTGTCAGTGTTCTACTTACAGGTGGAATAGGCATTTTAGAACTTGAACCCAAATGGTTAGCAATTAAAGAAGCTGCAGTACCACTAGTTATCGGGCTTATAGTTTTAGGATCGATGAGGACAAAATATCCCCTAGTAAAAAAGATTTTGTATAATCCAAAGATCATTAATATTGTTCGTGTCGATGAAGCGATGAAAGCTAAAGGCACGCGAGAAGAGTTCGAACGCCGATTTACAAAAGCATCTTACTTACTCTGCGGTACATTTTTCTTTTCAGCAATATTAAACTACATATTGGCGAGAATGATTGTTATTAGCCCTGCAGGGACTAGTGCTTTTAATGAGGAGCTCGGTCATTTAACACTGGTGAGTTATCCTGTAATAGCTCTACCATCAACCATCATGATGATGGGTATCTTATTTTGGTTAATTCGCTCAATTGGCAAATTGTCTGATCTTAAACTGGAAGAAATCCTCCTTCTACCAGAGTAAAAACTTGTATTACGACCTCAGCATGATTAATATCAGCGTTTATTAGATAACTCGCATATAAATAGGATATAAAATTTCATGAAAATAAGCTTAATCATTTTTGTACTGATCATCATTGCATTTTTCTTAATGCAGTACTTGCTAGTGGCATCTCCTGCAACCGATATCACACAAGATGAATTTATTGCACTTCAAAAGTCTAAAGAAAATGATTTTTTATTACTTGATGTTAGAACTGTTGGTGAATTCTCACAGGGTCATATTAAAGACGCAATTAATATTACTCATACTGAAATCGTAAATCGTTTAAGCGATATTCCTAAAGATAAAGATATCATTATTTATTGCCGCTCAGGAAAAAGAGCTGCTGTTGCTGCAAATACCCTTGAAAAAAATGGTTTCCATAAATTATTCCACCTTGATGGTGATATGAATGGTTGGGTGAAAAACAATCAAAGTATTGTTAAAGGCAAATAAAAACACAACAATTTAACAATTCAAAATTGAACCAGTAGATAATAATATTGTCAAAAAAATACTGTAATACTCTGGTTTTACCTAAAAAGTAATAAAAATAACCTCAGATACCCTCTCATTTGGCAAAACAGTCAATTATTTTACAATTCTGACTTCAGCCAGAGATTGAAACTGTTTACAATAGCTAACTATATAATTTCCCAATAACTAATGTTCTAGGAAGCACTTGATATTATGTTTTTCAAAAAACTACGCGGATTAATTTCAACAGACCTATCCATCGATTTAGGTACAGCTAACACTCTTATATTTGTTCGCGACAAAGGTATTGTCCTGAACGAACCATCTGTTGTTGCTATTCGACTAGATCGAGCTGGTGGAAGTAAATCGATCAAAGATGTCGGCATTGAGGCTAAAATGATGTTAGGTAGAACGCCTGGCAACATTAAAGCGATTCGACCTTTGAAAGATGGCGTCATTGCCGACTTTACAATCACTGAAAAAATGCTGCAGCATTTTATTAAAAAGGTCCATGACTCAACTTTCTTTCGCCCTAGCCCAAGAGTCTTGATTTGTGTTCCATGTGGATCAACTCAAGTTGAGCGCAGAGCAATCAAAGAGTCTGCTTACGGTGCAGGAGCTAGAGAAGTTTATCTTATTGAAGAACCAATGGCAGCTGCGATTGGAGCTGGCATGCCAATCAGCGAAGCTCGTGGTTCAATGGTTGTTGATATCGGTGGAGGTACAACAGAAGTAGCGATTATCTCGCTTAATGGTGTTGTTTACTCTGAATCTGTCAGAATTGGTGGAGATCATTTTGATGATGCGATCATTGATTATATCAGAAGAAACTACGGTACGGTAATTGGTGAAGCGACTGCTGAAAGAATCAAACATGGAATTGGTACCGCATTCCCAGGCAAGAAAGTACTTGAAATTGATGTCCGCGGCAGAAACCTCGCCGAAGGTGTTCCTCGCAGTTTCACTATTAACAGTAATGAAATTCTAGAAGCATTGCAGGACACTCTTTCAGGAATTGTCCGTGCAGTTAAAGCTGCTCTCGAACAGTCACCTCCAGAACTCGCATCTGACATATCCGAAAGAGGAATGGTGTTGACAGGTGGAGGCGCTTTATTAAGAGATCTTGATCGTCTATTTATGGAAGAAACTGGATTACCTGTCATTATTGCAGAAGATCCTCTGACCTGTGTAGCTAGAGGTGGTGGAATCGCTCTGGAAATGATCGATAAGCATGGTGGAGATGTATTTTCATACGAATAATCATCTGAGCTACAACTAAACTCAATAAGTCGTAGCAACTCAGATTGGAGAAGTAGCTATTAATACAATTTTCAGCCGAGGTCCATCTCAGAATATCCGTCTGGGAATGGTAGTTACGTTATCAATCATTTTGATGATTTCTGACAATCAACGTCAGCAATCTTCGGAGATAAGAGCGTTCTTATTGACACTAATGAGCCCCATTGAATATATCGCCTCACTGCCATCAGGATTTATTGATTGGGCAGATTTCTCAATGACTTCCCGCTCACAACTGATTTTAGATAATAAAGAGCTCCGTGCAGAGCAGTTGATCCTCAAAGTTCAATCCCAAAGAATGATCTCTTTAGAATCCGAAAATGCTCATCTACGTCAATTGTTAGGCTCATTGAAAAGGGAAAAAGGACAACGTAGAATTGCTGAAATTATGAATGTTGATTCTGATCCGTCTAAGCATATTGTGACTATCAATAAAGGCAGCTTGGATAATGTTTACATTGGGCAGCCAATTCTTGATGCAACTGGGGTTCTTGGCCAGGTTATCTCAACATCTACACTCACAAGTAAAGCTCTTTTGATAACCGATAGCTCTCACGCCATACCCGTTAAAATTTTACGAAATGGTATTCGAGCTATTGCCAAAGGTACTGGTAACCCTAACCAACTCATATTAGAACAATTACCTCATACCACCGACATCAAACTAGGTGACACTTTAGTAACGTCAGGACTTGGAATGAGATTTCCTAGTGGCTTTCCTGTTGCTACCATTAAAATCGTGAATAATGACCCAGGGCAAGCATTTGCCCAAGCTTTGGCCACAACGTCTGCGGATCTTTTAAGGACGGGGTTGGTGGTGCTGTTATGGCCTGACCACCGCTTGGAAGTGCAATGAGTACAACAAGCAAAAATGGTATCTTTACCATCATAGTAGGCTTTATCGTTGCTATGATTTTACTGCTGTTGCCTCTTCCAGATTATCTTGTTTGGTGGCGCCCCAATTGGTTAATAATGGTTCTCATATACTGGACGATGGCATTACCCCACAGAATAGGAATACTAACGGGATGGTTCTTAGGAATTATGACCGATGTTGCTTTAGGCTCTGTGTTAGGTGCTCATGGGTTGTCGATGGCTATCATTGCTTATCTTGTTTCAGCCCTTAATAGGCGATTAAGACTCTTCCCCATTTGGAAGCAGTCATTTATCGTTGGCCTAATGGTTGGCTTAGATCTGATTATTAGTTTATGGCTACAAAATTTTATATCGACTCAACCTCGCCATGCGATGTACTGGTTACCAATTATTTCCAGTATTTTTTTCTGGCCATGGTTGTTTATATTACTTCGTTATGTACGCAGAAGTTTTCACGTTAGATAATAGCTCTTATAGCTGAAGGATATTGATATGCGTGACGAATTATTAATTAATACTACACCTAGAGAGGCTCGCGTTGCAGTTGTGGAAAATGGTGTGGTCCATGAATTAATGCTTGAAAGATCTAGCCGTCGAGGGTTGGTAGGAAATATATATCGTGGAAAAGTGGTCAGAGTATTGCCTGGTATGCAATCAGCTTTTGTTGATATTGGTATAGAACGTGCGGCCTTTTTACATCTGTCAGATTTAGTGAAGAAGTCTCACTCAACTGATAAAGTAGAGACTGAAAATTCAAGTTCAACTAACCATTCTAATAGCAATGAAGATATCACTACATTGCTCCGCCCCGGACAAACTGTACTTGTTCAAGTTATCAAAGATCCTATGGGCTCAAAAGGTGCCCGACTCACTACCCAGTTGACACTCGCTTCTCGGTACTTAGTACTTATGCCTCAAATATCGCATATCGGCGTCTCTCAACGCATCGATTGCATCAAAGAAAAAGAGCGATTACGAGG
>JAAGZM010000397.1 GCA_024206355.1 Gammaproteobacteria bacterium
GCCATAACAGTAAATGTCGCTAAAATCGTTGGTCCACCAACTTCATCAACGGCTATAGGTATACACTTTTTGAGTGATAATTTACCTTCACTCATATGCCGGTGGATATTCTCCACCACAACGATGGCATCGTCGACGAGAATACCGATGGAAAAAATTAACGCGAAAAGTGAAACGCGATTTAAGGTAAAACCAAATGCCCAGGAGGCAAAAAGAGTAATGGCAAGGGTAATAATAACTGCTACGCCCACTACAAATGCTTCTTGTGCGCCTAGTGCAAAAAACACCAAAATCACAACTACCAGGGTTACTAAGAATAGCTTTTGGATAAGTTTGTTGGCTTTATCGTTAGCTGTTTTACCGTAGTCTCTTGTCACAGTAATTATTATATCATCAGTGATATAGGTGCCTTTCAATTGTTCTATTCGATTATTAACTGCTTGGGCAATTGTTTGCGCATTAACCCCCTTTTTTTTTGCAATGGCAATAGTAACCGCTGGTCGTTCCATGCCTGGTTCAATATTTTTAACTTCAGCTTGTGCACCTGGTTCAAGCCAAACATAGCTTGTTGCATCATCGGCCTGTAAATTGATATCTGCAACATCTCTTAGAAAAACTGGCGCTCCATTCGACATTCCAACAACCAGTGATGAAACTTCTTCTGGTCGAGTTAAAAACACGCCTGCTTGAACCTGAATTTCTCTATTATTATTGACAATAGCACCTGCATTCGTCGTCTGATTTGCAGACTGTAATGCCATTCTTAAATCACTAATAGCTATATTATTTGCCGACATTTTTTGTGGGTCTAGTACCACATGAACCACACTATCAGGAGCTCCAATCGTATAGATTTCATTAGTACCTTTAATACGTTTCAATTCCACTTCAATTGCATGAGCAACTTTAGAAAGCTCATAGGCACTTTTATTGGTATCGTTACTTGTCAGCGTCAAGGTAACAATAGGTACTTCATCAATACCTTTAGGTTTAATAATAGGTTGTCCAACACCCACATTCGGTGACATAAAATCTAGATGTGAATAGAGTTTATTATACAGTCTTAATAATGCATCTGTACGGGGTTGACCGACGATAAACTGCACTGAGAATACTGCCATTCCAGGACGTGAAATAGAATAAACATGTTCCACACCCTGTATTTCAGATAGTAACTGCTCTGTTGATGCTGTAACCAATGACTCAACTTCTTTTGCCGATCCTCCTGGGAATGGTATAAAGACATTAGCAAAGGTTACATTGATTTGTGGATCTTCTTCTTTTGGTGTCATAACGGCCGCAAAAACACCCATTAGTAGACCAACTAATGCCAGTAGTGGGGTAATTTCTGAGCGAAAAAAATATTTCGCTACTTTTCCAGAAATACCAAGGGACTGCTTACTCATGCTCTTCCCCATCATCCTTTGTTACCATTAGTTTTGATTGTAAATAAGCAACTGCCATGCTGGGGTTAGAAACAACATTTTCACCCTCATTTAAACCAGAAAATATTTCGATATTTCCATCATCAAGCTCTCGTCCAGCCCGGACATGACGAAAATTTAAACTATCATTCTTTTGTACATAAACAGCAGTTACTTCACTACGACGGATTACGCTTGTCTTTGGAACAACGAGAGAGGTTTTGTTACCCACGATAAATGAAGTTTTTAAGTACATACCAGGATAAAGACCTTCTAGAGCTTGTGGCAGGTTTACCCTAATTTTAAATGTCGATGTTGTAGGATCCGCATAACCATAAAATGTTAAAGCCTCACCTGATACATTTATCTTTTCACCATTAGGAAGTTCGACACTAGCACTTTTATTTTGTCTGATTTTATCGATATCTTTCTGAGGAACTTCAGCAATAATTCTTAACTTTTCAAGAGACATCCCGTGATATAAAGGAGTACCAGGATTAACTAATTCACCGACTTCAACATAACGTTCTAAAACAATACCATTATACGGAGCTTTCACCCGAGTATATTCAAATTGTTCCTCTGCATTCTTGAGGCTCGCTTTAGCAGCATCTAGTTCAGCCTTAGCACTATCTCTTTGAGAAAGAGCATTATCTGCAACCGACTGTGAAACTAAACCTTTTTTGAGGATATTATTAATTCGTACGTATTCTTTTTCTGCTGAATCATATTTAGCCTTAGCTGACTTTACTCCAGCGATGGCACTATCGAAACTTGCTCTTTGTTGAGTATCTCGTAATTTTAAGATCACATCGTCTTTCACAACTAGATCACCAACATCAACAAGGGTTTGTACAACTTTTCCTGTAGTTTGAGCAGATGCAGTACCTGCATTAACAGCTTCTACTGTTCCTGTGAATGTTAGATAGTCAGCAACAGTCAGTTGCTTCACTAGCTCTGTAGATAATTCTGTTGCAGTAACAACTGTGGTTACTAGTAAGCTTATCGAGATCAGTCCCAGACGACATATATTTATCATGGTATTCCTTATATTTAACTGATTAACATGGATCCAATTATCAGGAAAGTTATAATTTTGTTATATTAGCATTTTCGCATATAAATACAAGCCTTATTAAATATGAGTTTTAAGCTAGCAGCTCTTTCAATAAACTCGTTGCAAAAATTCCTGTTCTCAGCGAAAAAGATATTTCTACACCAAATTCGTTTTCCTTACAGCTTACATCTGTCGGAATCACTCTTAATGCCCGGCGCTGCCATTGAATACGACTATTTGCAATACCATCATAAAGTGATTGCTGCTCTACTAAGACTTGGCTTTCTAATGCTAATGCATTATCAACCACATTGTTTTGGCCATCACCTGGCATAGGACCAGTAATCGATAATTGTCTATTATTTAATTTCTCTATGAGAATATTCTCACTTAATTTTGTAATTAGAGCAGGTTCACTAAGACTTTGGTTTTCTTCGTTCCAAAATATATCGCCCTGAATTGGTTGTAACCAACAATTATTTTTTATTCGTTTGGCTAGTATTAAATTAAATAAATAAGAACGTGCAGCTGATAGGTAAATGCTTCGCTTATTTCGATCTCTTACCCGAACTTTGCCTGAAAGCATGTCTCTCGCTTTATCGATATTACCTGACTGATGGCCAAAACGCTGAGGTCCAAAATAATTTGGAAAACCTTTTTCTGAAATTAATTTCAGTCTCTTTTTAAAGCTCAAAAAATCACCTTCAAATTCAGTTAGTTGTAATTTGAATTGATTAAAAGCAATCTCGCCTTTACGTAGTTTATGGGTGTGCCGAGAATGTTCAATTACGAAATAATCTCTACTTTGAAAGATCATTGGATCTATCGTCTTAGATGCCGGCAGATGTAAACTAAACCACTGTCTTGTCACAGCAAAACGATCTTTACGTCCAGCATAGCCAACTTCAACCGAGCGAATACCTGCCTTTTGTGCTAATTCTCTTGCTAACCAATCGGTATTAGTATTACGTTTTTCAATATATAAATATAGATGATCGCCTTCACCAGAAGGTTTAAAACTTAACGTTTCATTAACTTGAAAATGTTCAGGAAGCTGTCGATACAAAGCTTTGTTGGTGGGATTTGGAAAACCTCGAGGTAAATTCTCCATCAGGTAAATACCTTATAAATCGGCAACTAGCAGTACTACTGCATGAACAGCAATCCCTTCTTTTCTACCGATATAACCCATTTTTTCAGTGGTGGTTGCTTTAACATTAATCTGATCTTTATTAATGCAAAGATCTTCTGACAGATTATCTCTCATTTGCTCAATTGACGATGCAAGTCTTGGTGTTTGCGCGATGACAGTGACATCAAGATTGCCCACAACATAGTCTTTTTTGTTAACCTCTCTCATAACGTGACCTAACAATATGCGGCTATCAGCTCCCGCCCACTCTTCATCCGTATCAGGAAAATGTTTGCCTATATCGCCCAGTGCAGCGGCACCGAGAATGGCATCACAAACTGCATGTAATAACACATCACCATCAGAGTGCGCTTCAAGCTTATGGGTATCTTTAAATGTTACGCCAGCGAGAATAAGCTCGCCATTGGAGGAAAACTTATGAGCATCAAAACCATGTCCAATTCGCATTATTGTGTTTCTCTTTGGGAAAGTAAAATAAGCGATGCTAGTTTTAAGTCACCTTTAGTTGTTACTTTAATATTGCCTCTTCGACCTTGAAGAAGTTTTGGACTTAATCCTAATTGCTCAACAGCTGATGCTTCATCAGTGACAGCGTCAGAAGAGCTTTCTCTCGCTTTTTTTAAGGCTTTTTTTAATAGTGCACAACTAAACATCTGAGGAGTTAATGCACGCCATAAATATTCTCTTGGTACCGTCTTTAAGATTGATGAGTTACCGTCATCTCGTTTAATAGTATCGGATAGTTTATCGGCCAAAATAGCACCAGAGTCCGTATTTATTACTGTTTGATAAAGTTTTTCTAAATCATCACTAGCAATACAAGGTCTTGCAGCATCGTGAACAAGTACATAGTCACTATCTTCTACCCGCTCATCAATTGACAGGAGAGCATTCCAAACCGAGTCGGCTCGCTCGCTTCCACCTATTACTGTTTTGATTCTTGAATTCTTGGATAACTCAAGTTTGGGCCAATAAGGATCATTTTCTGCAACTGCGACAACTATTTCTGATACCCAGTCCATCTCCAGCAATTTAAGTAGGCTGTGCTCAATGAGATAACGTCCATCAAGTTCTAAATACTGCTTTGGAGTGGCCGATTGCATTCGACTACCAATGCCTGCTGCAGGAACGATAGCCCAGCATTTAGGCATTAATGTCTGTAACATAGTTACTTATTCACTACTCGGTAAAATACTTCTCCTGGACGGATCATGCCGAGTTCGTGGCGAGCTCTTTCTTCAATTGCTTCACTACCAGTTTTTAGATCTGCGATTTCAGCTAATAGAATTTTGTTTCTCGCTTCATTACGCAAATTATCTTCCTTCTGCGCACTAACTTTTAGTGCCAACTCAGCTTGTCGACTAAAGCTAGCATTACCTGCCCACAGTCGATACTGGAGCATAATCAGTAGAATAATCAATATTGTAGTCAGTGGTTTAAACACAATACTTACCTGTAAACTTCGAGTAAAATTTTCTTGTTAAAGTAAAGAGTTAAAGCATTATCGCAAAGTTTGAGCTAAATATCACCTTCAGCTTCAACCAATTGATAACACCGGTAAAGATTCGTAAACCAAGCGAGGCCAACTGCAACAACAGTATCATTATTAGCATTTGATGGAGAGTTCTCTTGAATACCCTTATTAGCTGCTTCTATGTCATCATAATAACGATAAAAAAGATCCTCACAGATATCTCTGTTCTTAAGTTTGTCAGGCATCCAGCGGTTATGAAATGCATATCGAATAGCATCAGTAGTACTCGCACCGCCTTGGCATAATGATTCATTTATATTATCGATCATGTATGCACCAAACTCTGTTTCCATTGGCCTCATTGTTTCAGAGACTTTAGAGATCGTCGCCGTTTGTTTTTCTGATGTTTCGGCGGCACTTATGTTCTCTGACTGGATATAGTGGTCGTTTCTATTATCAGCATGAGCAGATGCTAGCTCAGCAAGCTGTAACTGCTCTTCTTCTGATAATGCTTTAATATCTCCATTAACTAATTCTAGTTTGGATAACAGACTTTCAAATGTCAAACGTTCGGACTCTGATAAATCACTAAGCAGGGATTGGTACAAATTCTTATCCATTTTATATATCCATTCTTTCTTAAACTAGCATTGTGTTATTAGGTAAGTGGTCAAGCGGGGCTATTATACGATTTTTTATAAGTTTTTCCAGACAAACAAAATAAATAATAAAACCATCGTTTCCGATCCTTGACTGAGAGGGGGGATGGTCAAGGTTCGGAAACTCCGGGTTAAAGATTAAGATTCATCTCGATAGCGACGAATATAAACCGCTCCTGCAACCATTGCTGCTGCTGCTACTAATCCGTACCAAAATCCGGGAAGAGCCATCAATGAAGTTACATTATCGTATATACCACTCTGGTCTAAAACACTCTCATTACTACCTAAGTGACGACCTGAGCTAATATCTATAGGGACTACCCAACCCATCATGCGCTCTCTTAATGCATCAGCAAAGATACTTGTACGATAGTAATAAAACTCCAAGAATGAGATAACTGCTAAAGGAATAGTCGCCATCAAAATAGGTTTCCGTTTAGTCCATGAAGATACAAGAAGTAACCAAGCTAAAAACGGAGCAGCCCACAATGATTGAATAACATAAGCAGTATACAGTTTAATTGGAGCACTTAAGAAAGGTGCAGGCTCCCAAATAGATGCCCATAAATTTCCATTATTAAATAATGCCACCAATGAAGAGATAATCATTATCAGCAAAAAGGTAACCATTGAGCCAATCACAAAAAATGCAGGGATAACAAATATAACCGTTATAATTTTACTTGTTACTGTCATCAAATCTGATACAGGCAATGATTTCCAAAATAAGATGCTTCTATCTTTTCTATCATCATATAAAGAACCAAGCAGATAAATAAAGCTTACAAAAATCATGATAAAGGTAAAGGAGCTACTGATCCCATAAAAACTCAATTCCCATATTTGCTCACGTCTCTCTAGACTAAGAGAAGCAAACTCAATACTCAATGCACCTAAATAATCTAAACCTGAAATAGTAATACCATTTAAATTGATAGGTCCTAAGCTTGCGCCATGTGTACCAATAATGTGTTCAGTATTAAATAGAGCCAAAAGGAATAAGACAATTAAAAAACCACCCATTACTAGTGGTGAAATGGCAAAGTGTCCACGGTTTTCCCAGTATTCACGTTTTAATAGAGTTACAACCGTATTCATGATTTATCTCCTTGCATTTTTGCCACAAATAAATCAGTGACCTTTGGAACATGTATCTCACCAATTTCTGCCAGTTGTTCTCGATCAGCATTTTCATAAAGAAACAAATGACGTCCAAAAACTTCACGCTCTGTCGCAGGATTAAGTGCTCTTGCCTGTTCAACATTTTCAGGAGCAACCATCACTTCTAGGTATTTCTCTTGAATTTCTTCCATCGCAATATCTAGAACAATTTTCCCATCGTTAATGAACAGTAAATCAGTTAATAGGTATTCAATTTCTTCAACCTGGTGAGTGGTAATAATGATTGTTCGATCTTCACCAAAATAATCATTCAGTAGATGATCATAGAAAGCTTTTCTATAAAGTATATCCAGTCCAAGTGTTGGTTCATCGAGTACGAGTATCTCTGCATCAATGGCTAGCACTAAAGCTAAATGTAATTGAGTAATCATACCTTTTGAAAGCTGTTTAACTTTTTTCTTCATAGGAATTTTAGTTAATGCCAACATTTCAACAGCTTTATCACGACTAAATGCAGGATGAACACCTTCTACAAAATCAAGTGTTTCACTGACTCTCATCCAGCCAGGTAATACTGCAACATCGGCAATAAATGAAACCTTTTTCATTAGTTGATGACGTTCTTTTCTTGGGTCTAGGCCACAAACTTCCAGATCACCATCGAAATTAGTTAATCCTAATAATGCTTTCAGTGCAGTTGTTTTTCCTGCTCCGTTAGGACCAATCAGACCAACAATACGACCTTTATCAACCTTGAAATCAACAGAATCTAAAGCTTGAAAGCCACCATAGTTTTTACTTAAGCCTTTCGCTTTGATTAAACTACCCATTCGCCACCTCCTCTGAAGAGTTAGTTTGTATAGCAAAAAGCTCTTCTCTGGATAAACCAAGACGTTTAATTCGAGATATAATTTCCGGCCATTCTTGCTCAAGAAACTTCTTTTTTTCTGTCTCAAGAAGTATCTCTTTCGCACCTGTTCGCACAAACATTCCAAGTCCCCTCTTCTTTTCAACCAATTCATCATCAACCAACGTTTGATACGCTTTTGAAACAGTTATCGGGTTCACTCTGTATTCGGATGAAACATTTCGAACTGACGGCAAAGCATCACCATCATTCAAAACACTATCCAGAATCAATGCGATGACTCTTTCTCTGAGTTGTCTATAAATTGGCTGATTGTCGTTCCAATCTGTTTGCATAATTACAATCACCTATTCCAGTTAACATTCGACAAAAACTCTAATTGCCGCACTAGTGTTATACATTACTACAACACCAAAGAATCTGTCAAGCCATAAAATGTTTGCTAAATGTTTCAACATATTACTAGCACCGTTTATACTATTAGAAATACATAACCTGATGCGAAAAATGAATTTACCTAAAATTGGACCAGCAATTCTCGTAACTGCAGCATTCATAGGGCCTGGAACTGTTATCACTGCATCCTTAGCGGGAGCAAATTTTGGATTTAGTTTACTGTGGGCACTATTATTTTCTGTTGTTGCAACGATCATATTACAAGAAATGGCTGCCCGTTTAGGTGTAGTCACCCAGCAAGGACTTGGAGAAAACATTCGTAATACCTTTCAACAACCACTCTTGCGAGCTGTAGCTATTACACTTGTTGTAAGTGCAATTGTGATCGGCAATGGCGCATATCAAAGCGGCAATATTTCAGGTGCAAGCCTCGGTTTAGAGAGCTTGATGAGTCCTATCCATATCTTTGATCTATCCATTTGGCCTTTACTTATCGGCATCATCGCTTTTTCACTGTTGTGGAGAGGTGATTACAAACTGATAGAAAAAGCCTTGATAGGTCTTGTTGGATTAATGAGTCTAGCTTTTATCATAACCTTTATTATCACTAAGCCGAATTTAGGAGCATTATTTTCAGGTTTACTGACGCTTTCTATTCCAACAGGAGCAACATTGACAATTATAGCTCTTATAGGAACGACAGTGGTTCCTTATAACTTATTCTTGCACGCAGCTAGTGCAAGTCAAAAATGGCAGAAGCCTGAACAGTTAAAAGAAGCCAGACATGATCTCTATATTGCGATCCCCTTAGGTGGACTTATTTCTATTGCTATTGTGTCAACGGCAGCCTCTGCATTTTTTGGTCAACAAATTGCTATCCAGAGTGTTGCTGATTTAGCACCAGCATTACAACCTATGTTTGGTAATTATGCTCAAACATTTATGGCTATAGGATTATTTTCTGCAGGTATTTCATCTGCCGTCACTGCACCATTAGCAGCTGCTTTTGCACTCAGTGGGGTATTAAATTTTAATAATCAATTATCCTCCAGATCATTTAAAGCTATTTGGATCAGCATTTTATTAATCGGTGTTATTGTTTCAAGCCTAGGATACAAGCCGATCTCAATTATCTGGTTCGCACAAGTTGCTAACGGTGTATTATTGCCTATCGTCACCATCTTTTTGTTATGGATCATGAACACAAAAATACTTGGACACTATAGAAATTCTGTATTGCAAAATATTCTCGGATCACTCGTTGTTATCGTCACTTTAATGCTCAGTACTAGAAGTTTAATGTCTGCATTTGGCCTATTGTAAAATGAGAGAGTATTTCATCGATATTAACTGTGATCTTGGAGAAGGAATATCTCAACAAGATTGCGATAATGATGAGTTATTAATGCCCTATATTTCAAGTTGCAATATTGCTTGCGGTGGTCATGCCGGCAATGCCTTTACGATGAGAACAACTTTATTAAATGCTAAAAACAATAGTTTAAAAATTGGTGCTCATCCTGGTTATCCTGATAAAGAAAATTTTGGCAGACAGTCTATTAACCTAACTGAACTGCAACTCACTCAAACACTGGTAGCACAAATAAATAGTTTATTAGATATAGCAGAGCAAGAAAATATATCCGTTAAACATATAAAATTTCATGGAGCTTTATACAATGATGCTGAAAATATTTCTGGTCTTGCAAACCGTCTAGCAAAGATCATTCACCAATTTTTCCCCTCTCAAAAAATAGTTGGGTTGGCAGGTGGTTTATTAGAGACTGCGTGTCAAGAACTAGGACTATTATTCTTAGCCGAAGGATTTATGGATAGAGCATATTTAGCAAACAGTAAACTTGTCTCAAGAAGTGTAAACGGAGCTATTTACGACAATCAAGAGACGAGTATTAATCAGGCTATTGCACTTGCTACCAATAAACCCATATCAACAAACTGTGATCGAACAATAACTCCTATCGTAGATACTATCTGCTTACATGGCGATAATCCTCTGGCATTACCATTAATTAAAGAACTCAGTCATCAATTTGAAAATGCTGGGATCACAATTAGATGACTAGAAGTAATTATCAAATTATTGACAATGGCGATGCCGCTATCAGCATTATTTTTAATGAGAAGATATGTGAAGAATTAACCTGCAAAATTATTCAGCTTGCAGAACAGTTAGGTAACACATTTGAGAATATATTCGATGACATTATTCTTGGTTATCAAAGTTTAACACTTTGCTACAACCAGACAACTATTTCAGAAGAAGATTTAAAACAAACTATTACGTCTTTATTAAATCAATCACTTCCTCCTTTAGTATATACATCGAAACTAATAGAAATCCCTGTCTGTTATGAGCATGAGTTTGCTCCAGATCTAAATACGATATCGAAACATTCTGGTTTATCTACTGACAAAGTTATTGAATATCACTGTAAAGAGGAATATCTGGTTCATATGTTAGGATTTTTACCAGGTTTTCTGTATCTAGATGGTCTAAATAAACGATTAGCATGCCCTCGAAAAAC
>JAAGZM010000054.1 GCA_024206355.1 Gammaproteobacteria bacterium
CCACACCAGTCCCGGGCTCAAGCGCACATTAACCCCGGTATTGATCGTTCCGGTACCACTGACCTGGTAATACACAACGTTCGCCGGTAACTCGACGCTGCGGCTTAGCGTACCCCCCCATAACTCAATCTGGTTGCGCGTATTGCCGCTGATACTATTGCCGTCATCCACCCCGGGCAGGGCCGCAAAGTTAACCCGCATCGCGATGTTATTACCACTGACGGTATTACCGGTCGGCACCTGGACAACCGTTTGATACCGGTCGTATAACCCGTAACCCGTGTTGTCCTGCAGTATATTATCGTGCACCGCGGGGCTGCCTAATTGCACATACAGGCCATGCGAGTTACGCCGCAGCGTATTGCCGCTATAGGTCGAGTTGTTGTTATAGGAGGAAATACCCACGCCCGTATTGTCTTCGATGGTATTGCCACTAAACTGCGCAGTCGCAGATTGAACACGCAGACCCTCCGACAGGCTGAAGCGGATCATGCTATCCGTGATCGGCACAGCGTCATCGAGAAAAACACTCGCGGTAGCACTGCCACTACCGCCATAACGAACCTCGACATGCGTCAAGCGGCTGACCGCCGGATCGACTCCGGTCCTAAACCACAGGCGATACCAGTCGCCCGCCACGCCGACCTCGTCCGCGTCGCCACCATTGGTATTACCCCCCACGCTGTCGTCCTTGTAAGAGGTAAAGATAATCTCGTTGCCGCCTTCACCGACCGCCACCAGGTCACCATTGATGGTCATGCCGACACCGCTGGCAAACTTGACGATAACCCCGGGCTTGATCGTCAATACCGCACCCGCGTTAATCGTCAGGTTAGCCGTCACATAATAAACCCCGGTCTCCCATACCGTATCGCTGCTGATCGTACCC
>JAAGZM010000398.1 GCA_024206355.1 Gammaproteobacteria bacterium
GCAAGTAAAAATACGCGGCTATCGCATTGAAGTTGCTGAAATTGAAGTTAACCTCTCTACATTAGAAAATATCAAAGACTCCACAGTTAATGTTGACATCACCGACTCTTATCAGCAAACACTTATTGCCTATTTTGTTCGTTCAAATATAAGCGATGAAAAAGAAAACTTTACTAAAATTATCCGTCAGCGACTCAATGAAAAACTACCGTCATACATGATGCCATCACTCTTTATTGAACTCGATAAAATCCCTCGTTCACAAAGTGGTAAGGTGTTAATAAATCAGCTACCTAGCGCTCGTGACACTGTAAAAGAAACCACAACATATACGCCTGCTGTAACTGATACAGAAAAACAACTGGTTGATATATGGGGTTCTATTCTAAAGCTCCCCACAAATAAAATTGGAATTAATGACAGTTTCTTTGAACTTGGCGGTGATAGCCTTATGGCTATTCAATTTGCTTCTGCTGCTGAAGAGCAATCGTTGTTTTTTAATACAGCATCATTATTTGAAAGTAGGACAATTGCTGAACTGGCTAATATTATTCTCGATACAAAAAACAAGGCGACGACAACTAAAATTTCGCAACAAACTGTTGATGGAGAGTTTCCTCTAACAGCTCGGCAGTATAAGTTTTTTGATGATAATTTTATTAATCCTCATCATTGGAATCGACAATTTTCATTTGATGTTGAGAAAAAGATATCGATCAAAGCATTAGAAGAATCATTCACTCAAGTACTCAGTCATCACGATGCCCTTCGTGTTTCTTTTCTACAGAAAAAAACTGGTGAATGGGTTCAAGTAAGTAGCCCCGTCGATGAAACAGTAAAAACCGTTATTAAACATGATTTATCAAAGCTATCAAGTTCAGCACAACAAGCTAAAATGCGAGTGCTGATTGAACAAGTTCATCAAGATATTCGAACTGAACGAGCACCTCTGATCAGAGCCGTTTATTTCAAGCAAGGAAAAAAATCAGGCCATATTGTTATCGTTAGTCATCATTTGCTTTTAGATATGGTTTCTTCACGAATTGTATTTGAAGATTTAGTGAAATGTTATGAATATAGGCGTAGAGGATTAACTTGCAAGCTACCTAAGAAAACGTCATCACTAAAACAATGGACTGAATATTTATGCAATTATGCCCACAATGGTAACTTTCAGAATGCGCTTGAATATTGGGGGAACTTCCCTCTTAAATCAGAGCCAAAGGTACCGATCTCAGCAAATTTTAATGAACAAAATAATACTGAAAAGTCGGCTAAAACAGTATCGTTTAAATTATCACTAACAACAACCACAAGTCTTCTAAAAGTCTTACCTTCATCGAAAGGTTATAAAATTCAAGACTTGCTTTTAACGGCTTTACTGGCAGTAACAAAAAAGTGGACTGATGATGATACTCTAACGGTAAATATTTGTGGTCATGGCCGAAGCAGTGGGCAAGCTGATATTAATTTATCGAGAACCGTTGGTTGGATCAACACTGTCTTTCCTGTACGGCTTAATACAATAGGTGTCGATATAGAAGACAGTACACAATTAATTCAGACAGTCAATCAACAACTATCGAAAGTTCCTTCAAATAACATGGATTATAATATTTTACGCTACATCACTAAGCATCCAGAAATTATAAAACATCCAAGTCCAGAAATATTCTTCAACTATGTTGGACAAATTGATGCCATTGTTCCTGATAACATTGACTTTAAGCCAACTGAAGGTTTACAAGGAATTGCACAAATTGATGGAGAAAATCATTTATGTTATCTGCTGTATTTTGAGGCAGGTGTTACTCTTGGACAACTTCATATACGCCTAACGTATAGTGAAAATGCTTTTTCAGAGTCAGTGATTAATCATCTCTCCCATTCTTTGATAAAGCGTATTGAGTCAATTGTTGGACAACAATTATCGGCTTAGAAATCTGTATAAATTATAACGATATGAAAAAGGGCCTTTCGGCCCTTTGTTTTTTTATTTTCTTTCTGAGCGAATTTTATCTACTAAGAAATCAACAATTTTTAACATCTGAGGATGACCTCCTTTTCGAGGTACACTCACTGTATAACGACCATCAACTACAATTTGTGGTGTCCCGGTAATTTTCATCGCTCGCGTTCTGACACTCGCCTGCCTCACTTGACTATCAATACCAAAGGATTTATATATCTTTTCAAACTTTTCTGCAGGGATACCAGCTGATTCAAAGAGAGGAGCTACTTTATTAGCATTTCTTATTCTTTTCTTTTCAATATGAATAGCTCGAAAAACAAGTTTATTTACTTGATCTGCTACTCCTAATGCTTCAGCTGTGTACATAATACGGGCATAGTGATTCATGTTATCCCGAAATATTACTGGAAGTTTTACGAAAGCAACGTCATCAGCCAATGTCTTTTTCCACTTGTTTAAAGGTGATTCAAAAGTAAAACAATGGCCACAGATATATGAAAAAGCCTCTGTCACTTCAATTTTGTCTTTCTTAAGTGTTTTGACTGGCGTCTCTAAAATCTGATAATCAATTCCCTCTATAAAACGAGCCATAGGGCTATTTTGTGCTGAAGCATTCACCGAAAGCAAAATAACTAAAAATAATGTAGCTAGATAACGCATAAAAACTCCTGAATTTTGTTAATAATATAATTTCTCAATTAATTTAAAAAAGATAATACCAAATTTTAGATGATGACTACAGTAAAATCATCCACTGAGGATCCATAACTACCTCACCATTAGGCAAATTAAATGCTTTTTCTCCATCACGTTTGAACCCTGATTTCTCCAGAACTCGACCTGAAGCAATATTATCAACTGCATGACAACCAATAACCTTACCTGATACACCCAAAGCACGCATATTTTCATTGAAATTCATGAAGATCACAACCTTATAATCTTTGATATAATCATTTTATGTAAGAAGTTAATTCAGGACATTTATATGGCAATTGCCAGCCGCCCATCAAAAGTAACATTGCCCCAAGAAAATAAAGATTGGAATACTGTCCTAGAATTTCTGGTAAACCACTTTCCTTTGATAGATGAAAGTGTGTGGATTGAAAGAATTACAAAAGGCAAGATCCATTGGTTATCAGGCAAAGTTATCAGTATTGAAACACCGTTCAAAGCTAGCCAAATTCTTTGCTATTACAGAGAGGTTGAAGATGAACCAACAATTCCCTTTTCACATAATATCATCTACCAAGATGAGCATATCCTTGTGGCCGATAAACCACATTTTCTCCCCGTCACACCAGGAGGAAAATATGTCAATGAATGTCTATTAGAACGAATAAGAAATCAAAATAATCTAGCTGATATCGTACCAATGCATCGCCTCGACAGGGAAACCGCAGGACTTGTAATTTTTTCAATCAATCAACAGAGCCGAGGAACCTATTGCCAACTATTTGCCGAACAACAAATTTCAAAAACCTATCAAGCCATAGCTGAGTTACCCGATA
>JAAGZM010000399.1 GCA_024206355.1 Gammaproteobacteria bacterium
ATTCGACACCTGCGGGATTTGAACCCGCGCGGGCAGAGCCCAACAGCTTAGCAGGCTGCCGCCTTAACCACTCGGCCAAAGTGTCAACTTGTGTGCAATATATTATATTTTTTTAAAAACTCCGCGACGGGGAATCGAACCACGGGCATCTGCGTGACAGGCAGAGATGTTACCAACTACACCATCGCGGATTTTTTGTTATACTGCTTGTGTATATAATATACAAAAAAAATAATATATTCATTCACTCTTGACGGGATTCGAACCCGCACCGGTTGCATTCGAAGCCCAACGCGCTAACCGATTGCGTCACAAGAGCTTAACTTTGTTTTTTTTTAGTTTTTTTCACACGGTGTTCGTCGACTCATTAAAAAATTTATTTATTATATCGCATACGAGAATCGAACTCGTGTCTGCCGGGTGAGCGCCAGCTATCCTGACCAACTCGCCTAAGGCGACGCAATATTATGCTGTTTATATTGCGATTGTGTGTATGTGTGTGTATGTGTGAGTGCACCATCAGGGGCTCGCTCCCTGGACCTTCGGTACATAAGACCAGTGCGCTACCAACTGCGCCAATGGTGCAAAGTGTGTGTGTGTGTGTG
>JAAGZM010000400.1 GCA_024206355.1 Gammaproteobacteria bacterium
CAGCATCGATAGTTGGAAATATTCAACTTGCAGACTTTATTAATCCTATGGGACTACAACCAGCCGGTGAAAATTTATTTTTGGAAACAGGTTCAAGTGGCTCTCCAATAATTGGAAATCCTAGTTTAGCAGGCCTTGGTAGTTTGTTATCAGGTGCTCTTGAAAGTTCAAATGTGAGTGTTGTTGAAGAGTTGGTTGGGTTGATTGAAACACAACGGTCTTATGAAATGAATGCGAAAGTAATCTCAGCTGTTGATGATATGTTGTCTTATGTTAATCAGGCTCTTTAGCGTTTAGTTAAGGGAAAATAGAGGTGGAAAATGCGTGATCAAATTTTAATATTATTAGTGGGGCTAGTGTCATTGTCTGGTTGTGCTCAGGTAATACCACCAAAGCCAGATGATCCTTATTATGCACCATCGATTCCACTGACTGAACAACAAAGAGTTGAACAACCGCAAACGGGCTCATTATTTTCAGCTTCAAATGCTAGTTTTTTATATTCAGATAGAACCGCATCAAGAATTGGGGATTTGTTAACAATTAACCTAAACGAAAGCACGAATGCGAGTAAAAATGCTGATACGGAAATCAAGAAAGCAGACACTAATACTTTAGCGCCTACAATTTCAGGTCGTATTCCATCTTATGGTGGCAATCCAATTAGTTTTGACCTTGATTCTGCTAGTAAGTTTAAAGCTGAGTCTGATAGTGCTCAAGCCAATAGTTTAGATGGAACAATCACAGTTACTGTTTCTCAAGTACTTCCTAACGGCAATTTAATGATTAAAGGTGAGAAGTGGTTAACTCTGAATCAAGGCAATGAGTTTATTAGAATTACAGGAATGATTAGACCAGAAGATATATCAACAGATAATACAATTTCATCCACTCGGGTTGCTAATGCACGTATTACCTATAGTGGAACAGGTGCTCTGGAAGATTCAAATAAGAAAGGCTGGTTGTCGCAATTCTTTAGTAGTAGCTGGTTTCCTTTATAGTGCATGAAAGTAGGGTAGGAGTTTAAAGATGTTTAATTTAATGAGAATTGTCAGTAATACAAAAAGCATTATATTGATTGCTTTAGTTTGTATTTCCGTTCAACTTTCTGCTGAAAGAATTAAAGATATTGCTGAAATTAAAGGTGTTCGTAGCAATCCACTTGTCGGTTATGGTTTAGTAGTTGGTCTAGATGGAACAGGTGAGCAGACTGCCTATACAATCCAAGCATTTAAGACAATGCTTAAGCGCTTTGGTATTACTTTACCTGCTAACGTGACTCCCAAATTGAAAAATATAGCCGCTGTAGCCATACATGCAGAAATGCCTCCTTTTATAAAGCCTGGTCAAACAATCGATGTGACTGTTTCAAGCCTTGGTGATGCAAAAAGCCTAAGAGGTGGAGCATTATTAATGACACCACTAACTGGTATTGATGGACAGATTTATGCGATTGC
>JAAGZM010000401.1 GCA_024206355.1 Gammaproteobacteria bacterium
AAGACCCTTGTGTCACTGATGCAGATCTCGTTTTAGGTTATCTTGATCCTAATTTCTTCTTGGGTGGCAGCATGAAGCTTGATAAAGATGCTGCAGAGGCTGCTATTGAGAAACAGCTGGCTGAACCTCTAGGCACAACAATGATTGAGTCAGCTTACGGCATTCACGATCTTATTAACGAAACAATGGCAGCAGCAGCCAAGACACATATTGCTGAAAAAGGTGGAAATCCTAATGTGGTTACACTGACTGCCTTTGGTGGAGCCGGTCCTGTACATGCTTATGGTTTAGCTAAAAAGATTGGTGCACCGATGATTTTGGTGCCACCACTTGCTGGTGTAGGTTCTGCATTGGGTTTCTTTACTGCACCAGTGGCATTCGATCATTCAAGAAGTCATCGTGTTGTTTTAGAAGATGCAGATTTTTCAGAAATTGAAACTCTTTTCAAATCGATTGAAAAAGATTGTACAGAAATTCTTAAAGATTCAGATAGAAGTGAAGAAGTGCTTATTGAACGTACTATGCTGATGCGTTTCGTAGGCCAGGGTGCTGAGACAGATTTATCCATTGAAAATCAATCGTTCGATCAGTGGAGTGTGCAGGAAATTAGAGATCGCTTTGATGATGAATATAAACGTCTGTATGGACGAACATATCCTGAAGCACATGTGGAGTTTGTTACTTTTAAAGTGCGTGCAAGTTTACCAGAGAAACCTTTTAAACTTCCGCAACTGAGTAATCCAGAAGGTAAACTTGAAGACTGTATAAAAGGTACGCGACAAGCGTTCTCAGTGAATAAAAAAGAGTTTATACCCTTTACCGTTTATGATCGTCAAAAGTTGTTTGGAGGCGCAAAGTTTCCAGGACCTGCGATTATTGAAGAGAGAGAGTCCACCATTGTTGTGGGTGAAGATGCCTTGGTATCTGTTGATAAAAATGGCTTTGTCTGGATTGATCTCAGCCAAGGCAAGCACACTAGTCAGAAAGGAGAGTTATTATGAAATTTGATCCAATAACCCTCGAGATTTTATGGCAGCGATTAATCTCTATAGTCGATGAAGCCGATGCTTCTGTGGCTAGAACAGCCTTCTCAAGCCTATTACGTGATGCTCATGACTATACGTGCATGTTCACTGATAGTAGAGGTCAGGAATTGGTTCAGGGAACTTTTTGTACACCTGGACAGGCAGGAGCAATGGCTATTGGTGTTAAAAAGATCATTAATTCTATGCCACTCGACTCCTACAACGAGGGTGATGTTTTTATTATGAACGACCCTTGGAAGTTGGCTGGTCACTTGAATGATGTTTGTGTGATGAGTCCGATATTCTACAAGGGAAAACCTGTTGCTTTTACAGCTTGCGTGTTTCATCACTCTGATATCGGTGGCCGAGTTTCTTCTGATAACCGTGAAGTCTTTGAGGAAGGTATTTTTCTACCTGTCACTAAGCTTTATGATGCCGGCAAACTGAACGAAGACGTGCTTAACATGATCTGCTGGAATGTGCGTACGCCAGAAGAAGTGAGAGGTGACATTCGTTCTCAGGTTGCTGCTAACCATGTTTGTGGTGAGAAAGTCATCGAGATGCTGCAAGATGAGAAACTGGATAATCTAGATGATCTGGCCGATGAAATTATCAATCGAACTGAAAAGGCTATGCGTGAGGCTATTCAAAAAATCCCTGATGGTAGATATGACTATAAAGGCATTATTGAGGGAGCCGGTAATCGGCAGGATATCGATATCAATGTCTCAGTCGAGGTTAAAGATTCAGATATTCTAGTTGATTTTGCAGGTACTTCTGATCAGGTGGAGTGGGGGGTAAATGTAGTTTACAACTTTACCTACGCTTATGTATTTATGGCGATAAAAAGTGCTTTCGATCCTGAGATACCGATCAATGAAGGGGCTATTCGACCGATTAAGATGGTTGCACCTGAGGGTTCTATCGTTAACTGTACTTTCCCTGCTGCCGTTGCAGCAAGAATGCAGGTCGGTCATTTTATGACTGAGATGGTATTTAATGCCCTGTCTCAAGCAACTCCAAATAATATTATTGCAGGAAGTGGTGGTACGCCAGCTCAGGCGAATATCATGTACGGTAAGAACCATGAAGGCAAAAAATGGCATGTAATGATTATACGAGGTGGTGGGCTTGGAGCTTCTCATAAAGCTGATGGTCATCATTGTGCTATTTTCCCCGCTAATGGCGCTAACACACCTGTAGAAATCCTCGAAAGTGATACCCCAATCATTGTTGAGTCTAGAGAATTAGTCCCAGATACCGGTGGACCTGGTAAGCAACGTGGAGGCATTGGACGACGAATGACCATTCGAGTTCAAGATGGTGAGTTTGCTCCACAACAAAAGACAGCAATTGCCGTGCAGGCCGGACGATTTGTCTATCCGCCAGAAGGTGTTTTTGGTGGCAAGCCTGGAGCTAAAGCAAAGTATCTGAAAAATAAAGATAATGCTGATCCAAGTGGTTTAACATTCTGCGATATAGGTGATAATATTTCCTTCCACAGTGCGGGAGGAGGAGGATATGGCAATCCTTTTGAGCGTGATATAGAAGACGTCAGGCAAGATGTTATCTACGAATATGTTACAGCTGAAGGTGCTAAAGATGACTACGGAGTGGTTATTGATCCAGATACATTTAAAGTTGATCAGGATGCAACTGCAAAACTGCGTGGTAGTGTAGTTTAAAAACTGTTACTCTATCTAAAATATAGTAACAAAAGTTATTAAATTTAGCGGAAATCACATATGAATTTTAATATTGACCATCTAACTGAAGAACAGCAGCTAATCAGCGATACTTTTAATAAGTTTGTTGACAAAGAAGTAACGCCTAATGCTGAAGCTATTGATGAAAAAGGCGAGTTCCCTATGGAACAGTTTATGGCTTTGGCGGATATGGGCTTCTTTCGTTTAAGATATCCTGAAGGATCTGGTGGTGTAGGTGCAGACTTTGTTTCATTTTGCTTAGCGGTTCAAGCTATTGCTAAAGGTTCTTTATCGTTGGCAGCAGCAGTTTCAATGCAGTCATTGATGGGGACGTACTTTCTACATAAATTCGGCAATGAAGATATCCAAGAACGACTTTTTCAACCCGCTCTTGATGGCAAGAAAATAGCGGCTATTTGTATTACAGAACCCAATGCTGGAAGTGACCTCTCTTCGATAGGTACATCTGCAACAAAGGTTGAAGGTGGTTATAGAATTACTGGCCAAAAGATGTGGATTACTTCAGCACCTCTTGCTGACTTTTTTACGGTATTTGCAAGAGCAGGTGAAGAGAAGAAGCTCACTATGTTTCTTGTAGAGAAAGATTTTGAAGGACTGCACGTTGGTAAGACTATCCATAAAATGGGTTGTTATGCTTTACCAACATCAGAGGTCGCTTTTGATGACTGTTTTGTCCCTGATTCCCATCGTTTAGGCGAGGAGGGTGAAGGTGAGTTACAACTTAGAGAGATCCTATCGAAAATTCGAGTAATGACTGGTGCTTTAGCACTTGGTGTTGGTGAAGCCGCTATTACTGCAACCTTAGAATATTCCAATGAAAGAAAGCAATTTGGTAAACCGATTAATCGTTTTCAAGCTATTCAATTAAAGCTTGGTGAAATGGGAACCGATTGGCGAGCATCAGCTCAGACTGTTTACTATGCAGCAAGACTTAGTGATGAAGGTAAGTTGACGAAACGAGAAGCAGCCATGTCGAAGTTGTTTGCTACAGAAAGGATCATCGATATTTGTGACAAGGCAACAAGAATATATGGCTCCTATGGTTTTGCCATGGAGTACCCGGTACAGAGATATTTTCGTGATATTCGTTTCACCCTCTATGGTGGTGGAACCAGTGAAATTTTAAAGATGCTGATTGCTCGTGAAATGAGTGTTTGAGTGTAGGAAAAGTAGGAGAATAATGTGAGCAGTGAAAAATTAAAAATTCTAATAGCAAAACCTGGCCTCGACGGTCATGATGTGGGTGCCAAAGTTGTGGTTCGCGCCTTGATGGATGCAGGTTTTGAAGTTTTCTATACAGGCTTAAGAAAAACTCCTGAAGAAATTGTAAAGATAGCCATAGAGAAAGAAGTCGATGTACTCGGGCTATCAATCTTATCAGGATCACACATGTCAGTCTGTGAATCGATTAGAGGCTTAATGCCTGAATATGGTTTGAAAGTAAAAGCATGGATTGTCGGTGGTAATGTGCCACACAAAGACTTTGATGATCTCAAGGCTTTAGGCGTTTCAGGTGTATTCCCATTTGGAACAAATTTTCAAGCAATGATTAATTTTCTTAATGAAGAAGTGAGCTAACCATGAAACCTGTAATTAATGAATCAGGCATTGAAGTAAAAACAATTTATACAGCTGAAGATGTCGAAAGTTCAGGCGGTGAAGCGAGCATAGGAATGTCAGGTGAATTTCCATTCACTCGTGGTATTCACAAAGAAATGTATCGTAAAAGACCTTGGACCATGCGTCAATACGCAGGTTTTGGTACGCCAGAAGAAACTAATAAACGTTTTCATTTTTTAATTAAAAATGGCCAAACAGGTCTTAATGTTGCTTTTGATTTACCAACTCAAATTGGTTTGGATTCTGATGATCCAAGAGCCCATGGTGAGATTGGTCGAGTCGGCATGTCAATCGACAGTCTAAAAGACTTTGAGATAGCTTTTGATGGAATCGACTTAGATGCAATCACCGTTTCAATGACCATCAATGGCTCGGCTGCTATTATGATTGCCATGTATCTTGCAATGGCAGAAATGCGCGGCTTTGATACAAAAAATCTTCGTGGTACAGCACAAAATGATATTTTAAAAGAGTTTGTAGGTCGCGGAACTTGGATCTTCCCGGTAAAAGAATCGGTAAGGTTAGTTGGAGACACCATCGAATATTGTGCTAATGAAGCGCCATTTTATAGCCCAGTCAGTGTGTGTGGTTATCACATTCGCGAATCTGGAGCGAACCCTGCTCAAGAAATTGCTTATGCTTTTGGAATTGCTACAGCCTATATAGATCACGTATTAGAACGTGGAATGGATATTGATCAGTTTGCTTCAAGACTTTCATTTAATTTTGATATCTACGGTAACTTATTCGAGCAAGTTTCTAAGTTCAGAGCAGCAAGAAGACTTTGGGCTAGAATAATCAAAGAAAAGTATAACGCTAAAAATCCAAAGTCCATGTGGCTAAGAATGATAGCTGGTGGTGGTGGTGGTGGATTAACCATTGAGCAGCCAGAAAACAATATTATTCGTGGCGCTTATTACGGTTTAATCAGTGCACTATCCGGTACTCAAACCATGGCACTTTGTAGTTATGATGAAGCTTATACTATCCCCTCAGAAAAGGCGGCAACACTGTCATTAAGAACTATGCAGATCATGGCTGATGAGATTGGCCTTTGTGATACCGTTGATCCATTAGGAGGTTCATATTTCATTGAAACAATGACCAATGAAATGGAAGCTAAGATGGTTGATATCATGGATGAAGTCACAAAAGGTGGCGGAATACTTGATGGTATTACCAAGGGTGATGTGCAAAATGCAGTATCAAAACAAGCTTATCAGATTCAGAATAAATTGGAATCTGGAGAATATAAGAAGGTTGGCGTTAACTGTTATCGAACAGACGAAGGCGAGCCGGATATTAAATTTCACCCTTTTAAAGATGAAGATACTCAACATCAATTGAATCGATTGAAAGAAGTACGTGAAACGCGTGACAACGATAAAGTGGATGCAAGTTTAGATAGACTTCTTGAAGATGCGAAGGCAGGAAAGAATGTCATGCCAGCACTTGTTGAGGCTGTGAAGACTTATGCAACAGTTGGCGAGATGACAAAATGTATGGTTGAAGCATTTGGCCGATACGAAGAACCCATCAAATTTGATTAATCTTTTATATTAATTTCAGTTTTAACTTTAGGTTTAAATATGGAAAACATTGAACAATATTATACACCCAGTACCCTTGCTGAAGCTGTACAGTTACTTGCTAACTGTGAAGGCAATGCAACACTACTTGCGGGTGGAACTGACTTAATGAATCAAGTTAATGCAGGGGCTAAAACCATTGCAACTAACTTCATTAACATCAAACGAATTAAAGAGTTAAGTGACATCACAATAACGGATAATAAAATCCGAATTGGTGCCCTGACTTCTATCACTGCAATTCAACAAAGTGAGTTAATTAAAGAGCAAGCTTCAATTTTGTCGGACACTGCTGATGCCTTTGCAAGTGGACAGATTAGGAATAGTGCAACGATTGGCGGTAACCTTTGTAATGCCTCTCCAGCGGGTGATGGATGTATTCCATTATTAGCATTAGACGCAGTAGTAGGGCTTTCTTCGTTTGAAAATGGAGAGGTTAAGACACGTCTACTAGCATTAAAGGATTTCTTTGTTGGACCTGGTAGCACTCAGTGCCATACAAATGAGATATTAAGTTTTGTTGAGTTTGATGCTAAGCCTGAGGGTATTGGTTTCTTTGAAAAATTTGGTACAAGGCCAGCATTAGATATTTCTATTGTTTCTATTGGATTTCATGCCAGTAAAAACAACAAAACATTATCAAATGTGCGTATTGCATTAGGCGCAGTAGGTCCTACACCGTTACGAGCTTATGAAACAGAAAAAGTCATTGAGAATAAAACGTTAAATGATTTAACACCTGAATTTATCACCTCTGTAGAAGAAATAATTGCTCAGGAAATTTCTCCCATCTCAGATGTTAGAGGATCGGATTGGTATCGTAAGGAAATGGTTAGTAAATTATTGAAGAGGATTTTGAATTATGTCGTTAGATAAAGAGATAAAATTTACAATCAACGGTACTAAAGAGGTTGTTAGCATTCCTGTAAGCATGAATGCAGTTACATTAATCCGTGATGTACTGAAACTCTCAGGTACCAAGATAGGTTGTGGTGAAGGTGAATGTGGAGCCTGTACAATTCTTGTTGATGGTGAATCGGTAAATAGTTGTTTGATGTTTGCAGTTGAATTTGATGGTCGTGAAATAACTACCGTTGAGGGTATTCAAAATGCAGATGGTAGTTTAAGTGATCTGCAACAAAACTTTGTGAATGAATGGGCAACTCAATGTGGTTTTTGTACGCCTGGGATGATTATGCAAGGGACCTACATGGCGAATAATAATGAATCGATGACCAGAGAAGAAATAGCTCGAGGTATAGAGGGGAATATTTGTCGTTGTACGGGTTACAAAAAAATAATTGATGCTATAGATACAACTATTAACACTGACAAAACCGAGAAAAGCCATGACTAAAATTCAAAAAGAAACGCTCATTGGCAAACGTATCACTAAAAAAGATGCACCGAACAAAGTAACGGGCAAAGTTCGATATATTAATGAGATAGAAGTTCACGGCATGTTACACGGTAAGATTTTACGTACCGATAGAGCCCATGCAAAAATTTTAAGCATTGATACCAGTGCTGCAGAATCACTTCTAGGTGTTCACGCGGTTGTTACCTGGAAAGATACACCTTGTATTGAAATGGGTCACGGTAAAGATAACTTGCCGCTAAAGAAAGATCGAGTTCGATGTATCCGTGATGAAATTGCCGCGGTTGCTGCAGACACTGAAGAAATTGCTGAAGCTGCATTAAAACTGATTAAAGTTGAATATGAAGATCTCCCAGCGATTTATGATCCAGAAGACTCTTTAAAAGAAGGTGCACCAATTATTCATGATAAGCATCCTAAAAACACTCCCTTTATTTGGAATTATGATAATGGAGATGTAAAGGTTGGCGAAGCTGAAAGTGATTTCATCGTTGAGGATACTTTTCATCTACACTTTATGACCCATTGTTGTATGGGTGTTAGTGGCGTATTAGCTGAGTTCGATGCTGAAGGAAAATTAAAACTTCATTCTCAAACGCAAGTACCATATTTATTTAAAAAAGATATCGCTAAAATTATTGATATACCGCCTGAAGACGTGCATGTTATTCAGCCAGTACTCGGTGGTGGTTTTGGTTCAAAGCTTGATATCTATCCCTTTGAACCTATCTGTATTTTCCTTGCAAGAAAAGCGAAAAGACCTGTACGATTAATTTTTGATCGAGAAGAAGAATTTATTGCTTCTCCTACTCGACAACC
>JAAGZM010000402.1 GCA_024206355.1 Gammaproteobacteria bacterium
TCTGAACTCGTCTCCAGCAGGGAGTTGTTGATAATCCAATTTTTATGGCTAAGTCTGCAACAGCTATACGCCCATCTTTTTGTAATTCATAAAGGATCTTCATATCATAACTATCAAGTTGTTCTTTGAGAATTATATTTTTCATATTTGGACTCACATTAGAAATAATTTCTATATAAAAGCAGGTTATGGAGAATAAAGCAAAATATTTCCCATGTAATGAGATATAAATTTGCTTATCATAGTACATAAACAATATTTGTATGGATTGAATTGCTCACAGGAATAATATGAACCTAGAATCTTCAGTTGACCGGCTCTGAATTATGATTATGTACTTTATAACAGCAACTTACAGAAGGATTAGTATTCATCCATTGAGTGAGTTTGCATACGCATTTGATTGCTCGTTTTTTATACTCATTGACTTGACGGCAAAAGCCTTACATAAAATGACTATGAACGGATTTCTAGTCGGCGCCACTAAGCCTAAAAAACAAACACTCAAAAGCGTCCAGCTGGGGATCCTAGGATGAAGAATAATATTATTGAAATGCTAACCTCACATGATACGCCTAAAGATGTCTGTGTGATGGGTAATGAAGGTGTAGCGAGAGCTGCCATTGAGACTGGTGTCTCAGGTGTTTTTGCTTACCCAGGAACGCCATCCACTGAAATATCGATGGTATTTTCAAAGGTACAGGAATTTCAAAGTTCAACAAATACATCAGAAACGCATCCTGAGTTGAGTCAAAATAAAATTTATTTCGAATACAGTATCAATGAAAAAATAGCTTTGGAAAAAGCGATTGCCAGTGCTATTGGCAGCAAGAGTGCTTTGGCCTGTATGAAAAATGTCGGTTTAAATGTTGCTCTCGATGCATTGATGACAATTCCTTATCAAACTATCAATGCGCCACTCGTTCTCATTATATGTGATGATCCAGGCTGTCACTCTAGCTCTAATGAACAGGATTCTCGCTATTTCGCCATCATGGCTTCTGTGCCACTGTTAGATCCTTCTTCACCTGAGGAAGCCTATGAAATGACGAAACAAGCATTTGTTATTTCAGCAGAATTAAAGCTACCCGTGATTGTACGTTTAACAACAAGAATTTCACATGGTCGTGGTGCCTTCACATATCATTGCATCACTGATAATCAGTCTGAAGGATTTTTCCCAAAAGAGCCTATCAATATCAATGTTCCTGCAAGAACTGCTGTGGCACATCAAAATTTGCTTAAAAAGTTAGAAGAAGAAAATCTACAACCTTATTGTAGTCAGTTAAATCACAGCTATATCAATAGCAGTAAGGAATTGGCGATTATCTCCTCAGGAATAGCGGTTACTTATTTAAAAGAACAGATTGCACTATATGATTTATCCGAGCAGTTTGATTATTTAAAAATTGGTATAATTCATCCTTTCCCTGAGCAGGATGTTTTGGACTTTTTAAAGCAGGGCTATAAGAAAGTATTAATTCTTGAAGAGCTGGAGCCTATTTTAGAAAATGGTACTCGTATTGTTGCTCAGAAGAATGCTATTGCTGTAGAAATATTAGGAAAACAGTCATATGGATTGACCACTGTCGGAGAATATTCTTTAAGCAAGATGCATGATGTTCTTGAGCAGTTTTTAGGAAAAACACTTTCGGATAAAAACCTGATCGTTCAATCTAAACTTGCTGACTTTACAAAAGACTTACCAATAAGACCACCGGCTTTATGTGTAGGTTGTCCTCATAGAGCAACTTACTATGCAATGAAATTGGTTTTACCAAGCAATCATCAAGATTTAATACTCTGTGGTGATATTGGTTGTCTCGGTTTAGGCGCATTACCGCCATTAAAAATGATGGATACGGTCAATCATATGGGCATGAGTATTTCTATGGCTCAAGGTTTAGAAATAGCCGTTGGTAAAGATAATGAAGGAAATCATAAAAATAAGATTATCGCATTAATAGGCGATGGAACTTTCTTCCACTCGGGCATCGTATCACTGCTTAATGCGGTATACACAAAAGCAAATATCAGTGTCATTATTTTTGATAATCGAACCATTGCAATGACAGGGATGCAAGTTAATCCTGGCACTGATAAGAGTGAAGAAAAAGATTATGATGAAATAGACTTAGAGACATTGCTATATGGAATGGGTATTAAGTTTGTCGAATCAATGGATCCTTTTGATTTAAAAGATACTTACCAAAAGCTCCGTGAATCAATTAATTACCAAGGTGTATCAGTACTAATCTCAAAGAGTCCTTGTGTGATATTAGATAGCTCATTGCATACGATTAACAAACCTCTGGTAGTGGATCATACAAAATGTAAAACTTGTGCAAACCATGATGATGAATCCTTACATTGCTCACAACTTATCACTACTGGTTATGGATTAGCTAGAGCTAGGGCAAAAATGACTGCTAGTGAGCATATTCCTGGTCCTAAACAGTCTTGTCCTGCGAATATCTGTAATCATGGATTTTTTAATGCAATTTTGGCTGATGATCACCAAACCGCATTAGAAATCGTGCGAGACAAGATCCTATTTGCTAGAACTTGCGGTGATATTTGTCATCGACCTTGTGAACAAGTGGTTAATCATAGTATCCCAATAAAACAACTGAAGAACTTTGTTTCATCCGATAGTGTTAATTTTGCTAATCATAATAATCTTGCTAACAGAGTAGCTAATAAACAAAGCAATGATTTTAAAGTTGCAGTCATAGGTTCCGGACCTGCGGGTTTGAGTTCAGCATATGATTTAGCACTTGCTGGTTACGCTGTTGTTATTTATGAAAAAGAAGCAATGGCAGGAGGGGTGCTCAATTATCAAATTCCTAATTTTAGAATGGATAAGAAAGGGTTGCAGTCAGAGATATTAATGTTGGAGGAGCTTGGTGTTAGGTTTGAATTTGGGGCATCTTTAGGTGAACAAATTAGTTTGCCCGTACTCTCTGAAGATTATGATGCTGTTGTATTAGCCATTGGAGTTGGGGTCTCTGTTAGACTTGATGTAATCGATGATTCGATTTCAGCTGAGCAGCATTTCAATGCGATGGAATTTCTTCAACAGTTTAATGAGGAGAAAATCAATCTTAAAGATGGCTCAACTATTCTAGTCATAGGTGGTGGCAATAGTGCGATGGATGCAGCAAGAGCTGCTAAAAAGCTAGCTTCAGTTTCAAATGTTACCCTCTCTTGCATTGAAGGTGACTCAGAGATACCTGCTTTTCAAGATGAAGTGGAAGAAGCTCTTGAAGAAGGAGTGCTGATGATCACCAATAGTTTCGTTGACAAAGTAACGATAGGGGATGATCATAAGCTTGAATTAAGTTTGAAGGCTTTTGATTCTAAAACTGAACTAGAAAAAGTTCACTGTGATTATGTCATTACTGCAATTGGCCAA
>JAAGZM010000403.1 GCA_024206355.1 Gammaproteobacteria bacterium
AACTACGCGAAAAATCTTCTCTGATTGTTCTTTTTGAAGAAGAAATAGAGCCTAACAGGCCAAAATTTTCTTTATCGTTTACCCAACTGATTAATGCAGCTCCATTTGGATCTGTTTCTTCAGCAAAATCTCGATAACTTGCTGAAGCACTTACTACGGATTTATCACCTACGACAAGAGGACGGGCAGTTTTAACATCTACAATACCGCCAATACCGCCTTCAACATGCTTAGCCGATACTGATTTAACAACTTCCAACATGTTAATAATTTCAGAAGGTAAAATATCAAAGTTTGTTGCACGACCCGTACTGGTAGCATAGCCTCCACTTAATGTAGAGTCATACGTTTCTGTACCACTAACAATTGAGCGACCGTTAATGGTGCCCCTTACAAACTCAGGTCCAAGGCCACGAATAGAAACAAAATCACCTTCACCTCTACTTCGTTGAATTGTAACACCAGTAACTCTTTGCAATGCTTCGGCAACATTATTATCAGGAAGCTTACCTATGCCTTCAGCACTTATCGCATCAAGAAAGCCAGTGGAGTCTTGTTTTACTGCGAGAGCCTTCTCTAAACTTGACCGAGTACCTGTTACTACTATTACTTCAGTTTCATATTTTTTTATTAACTCTTCAGCTTGTATGTTTTGTACCATCGACATACTTAAAGCTGCGCATGTAACGCCTTTCAAGATGTTACTGACAACTACTGAGGTTTTACTTTTTGTAAATATTCTTTTTTTAATTGATTTGTTATTCATTAGATTCCCCTAAAACATTTAAAATATATCTCTATTCAAATACTACCAAGTTAATTTTTAATTAAATTGTATTTGATGATTTATAGCCTCTCACACCGACAAATATAATGCAACTTTATTTTATATACAAAACTTATTGCGAGTTTCTTGCTAAGCAAAACTAATACCCTATGCAATAAAACAACAAATAAAACAACAAATATAACAACAAAACCACTAAAAACAACGAATAGAGAAGGAGTTTTCATCTTACGTCAAGAAAAAAAATATAGAAACATGTTTTTGTATGTGGTTTTTCTGTGTAATTTGTATGATATGATTTAACAATGTTGATACTACAGAAGTTTCAATAATGAATTTTACATGTGTATTGGGGGGGGGTAATTCTATTAGCTAGAAGTAAAATATCCACTCGCAGATAACCATCTAGATTAAATTAGGATTAACTTCCGAAATATAGGCGAATAGCACAAATATATTATAATAAGTGATTCATAAGGTGTTGAATTAGCCTCTCCGCTTTCATACAGTTTAAATATTATTCTTAATTAATAGTTTAGTATGATGTAAACTCTCTTATAATTGGGCGGTGGTGAAGTATTCACTGAGTGAGTTGCCCAATTCAAGACTAATTTTAATTGCGTCAGTTTTTGATACAAAAGGGAAACTTTAACCAGGATTTACATTTAGCATCATTCGAAAAACAAGGACTATAATGACCTCAGAAGCAAAAAATACGACTCAAAGTAAAGAGCAAGTAGACTACCCTGAAAGTATTAGTAAATTAGATAAATATTCTGTACCCGCATTAGAAAGTGGTTTAAATATATTAGAGGTATTGTCACTTGAAATTGGTTTAAGTTTAACTGATATTGCATCTAAAATAGGAAAGACTAAAACAAGTGTTTTTCGTATGCTAGCTGTACTAAGAAAAACAGAATATGTTGAATATTCTGAGAAGTACCGTTTATATCGATTGTCTCATAAAATGTTTAAGATTTCTCATCAACACGCCCCCGTTAACGATATAATAACAGTCGCGGCTCCAATAATGCTTGAGTTATCCGAAGAAGTAAGCGAGAGCTGTTACCTCTCTTTATTCTCTCAAGGTGGAGTATTAGTTATTCTACGTGAAGAATCACCTCGCTTGAATAACTGCTTATTAGTTAAAGTTGGAAGTGATGGTCCATTAATAAACAATTGTGCAGGAAACATTATTCTGACATTCGCAAATGACATTGAACGTGCTGAAATGATCGTGGCCTCAAAATTTATACGCAACGAAATAATTAAAAAAGATGATGAATTTGACCAAATGCTTGAAAGAGTTTCGATGCAAGGTTATGACATATTACCCCATCCTTTCTTAACGGGTGTAACCGATGTAGGTTACCCTATTTTTAATCAACTTAATCATCTAGTTGGTGTTTTAATGGTCTCAAGCCTAAGTTATAAAGCAAATGAGACTTCTTTTAAAATGGATATCCTAATTAAAAATGTTGGTGCGGCAGCATTGGAGATTTCATCTAGCTTGGGGTATTGCTCTAAGAACAATGAATAATACTGTATACAGACATAAGTAAGGACGTAAAAATGACACAATTTAATGGCTTGGGTATGTCTATGGCAACATTATCCAAATTATCAAAAGCCAAATCCAGGTCAATTTCGGCTGAAAATTTTACTGGTGAAGCAGGTAAAGGAGGCATG
>JAAGZM010000404.1 GCA_024206355.1 Gammaproteobacteria bacterium
AATGACAATTCTGTGTACTCAAATCCCTGGGGTGCTGTATTCCTGCGCAAATAATCATTGCCTCCGTCTACCATGTACATATATCCGTTAGCATCCTTATGTGTCTGGTAATCATGACGAAAACGAGAGACCAAGATAGTGCCATCAGGGGTTTGAATTGCATTATACACAAGTTGTTTCATAATAGTATCCCTATTTTAGTTAATTAGTGCTCGAATGTACTCTCGGACTGACTCTTGTAATTCTTTAATATACTGTATTACTTCTGTGCTGTCAGTGTTCTCACACGCTTCACAAACAGAAATTAAAGTATCTAATTCCCATAGACATTGATTGCTGTAGGTTAGCACAGACTGCAATGATAAATCAGTGTGTTTCCAGAGATTAGAGCACACAGCAAATCTATGATTAGCTATTTTCTCAATAGATTCCCATAGAATAATCATGATTCCATCCATTCCTCAAGATCACTGATCTTTGTGTCGCGGTCAATGAGTCTGACGCGCTTATTATCGCGCCCTATCTCTAACCACCAGTCGTCATACTCATATATAAGTGTCGTAGTGTATCCTTGCTTATTCGCTTCTTTTGAGATTGCCACAAGTATTTTATGTGTCATGTTTGTTTTCATTTCATTTCCCTGGTTGTGTTACATGGTCAATTTCTATCCAATTCGCGGATATATCAGTAGGCGTTAAAGCGCCGTTTTGACGTTCCCTTTCAATAGCGTTAAAAAGATTATCTCGCGCACTGCAAGAGTCAATAGGTGTCGCCGGATTTTCCTTATTATCATATTCAATGGTCACTTTAAAAACTATTTTGCTTTTCATTGTTGTGCCTCTGTATGTTAGTTGATGAT
>JAAGZM010000405.1 GCA_024206355.1 Gammaproteobacteria bacterium
TGACGATTTTACACCCTATATCACTGAAGTATTTACGGGATTAGGTGTCAAATCAATACCTTTCACGCCGACAACCAGTAGCAATCAAATAACTATAATTTCGGGCGGCTCAGGCGGAATAGGTAGTATAGATAATGTATCAATAGTTGAAGTGTAGAATGCGTTATATCACCACATTATTAATTTTACTAAATATAAGCTGTACCCCAATAGCTGGAGATGATGATGTATTTAAAACGGGCAAAGAAGCATCACCACCCCACGGATGCATAGAGCTTCGTAAAAGAGGCGGTGAATGTTAAAGCATAATAAACTATCTAAAATAGTCTCCAGCGTACATGACCGATTCACGTATGTTTCTGACATCGAACTGTACAATGTCAAAGAGCATTGGGTAAGCTTTGATGAGATACCAGACGGTAATTTTTCTGGTGATTGTGAAGATTTTACACAGGCGGTAAGAAAAGAATTGGCGGCAATTGGTGAAAAATCAAGAATTGCTACATGCGGCATTAACAGCACACGAATGAATCATGCTGTATGCATTTATGAAAATTGGGTAATTGATAACGTGCACA
>JAAGZM010000406.1 GCA_024206355.1 Gammaproteobacteria bacterium
GCTTTATGCCTGAAAGGTAAAGCGACAGAAGTTAGTCGTAAAAAAATTGATGAGAATACCGCTTTTGTTGGTCGTTATGGTGCGCGTGGTTTAGCTTGGATTAAGGTTAATGAGCGAGATGCTGGTCTTGATGGACTACAGTCTCCAATTGTTAAATTTCTTACTGCAGAAGCGGCTGAAGGTATTTTAGAGCGTACTGGTGCTGAGGCGGGAGATATCCTGTTTTTTGCTGCTGATAAGTCTACAATTGTTAACGATGCTTTAGGTGCTTTGAGATTAAAATTAGGTGAAGAATTTTCTTTGCTTCGAGATGAGTGGCATCCGCTTTGGGTTGTTGACTTTCCAATGTTTGAGGAAATTAATGGAGATCTACATGCATTGCACCATCCCTTTACTGCTCCTCAAGTGGATTCAGCTGAAGAGCTTAGAGCGAACCCTGCTAAGTCTTTGTCTAGAGCCTATGATATGGTTCTCAATGGTACTGAGTTGGGTGGTGGTTCAATTCGTATTCACAATCAAACTATGCAAACAGAAGTGTTTAAATTACTTGGAATTAGTGAAGATGAGCAACAAAGCAAGTTTGGTTTTTTATTAGATGCACTAAAATATGGTTGCCCTCCACACGGTGGGATCGCTTTTGGTTTAGATCGATTAGTCATGTTATTAACATGTTCTACATCGATAAGAGATGTTATTGCATTTCCAAAAACAACAAATGCGAGTTGCTTATTGACTGATGCTCCAGCTAAAGTGTCTGTTGCGCAGAAGAAAGAATTAAATATTGAAGTGGTTGCAACGAAGACGGACGGAGAATAGCTATGGCAGGTCATAGTAAATGGGCTAATATTCAACATAGAAAAAAAGCTCAAGATGCAAAAAGAGGAAAACTTTTCACCAAGCTAATTCGTGAAATTGTTATTTCTGCAAGAATGGGTGGTCCTGATCCAGATGCTAATCCAAGACTACGAGCAGCCGTTGATAAGGCTTTATCTGGCAATATGACTCGTGACACTATTGAGCGCGCGGTTAAGCGTGGTGCTGGCGATAGTGATGGCGATAACGTTGAAGAGTTAATCTATGAAGGTTACGGCCCTGGTGGAGTTGCAGTTTTAGTTGAATGTATGACGGATAATCGTAATCGTACTGTTGCTGAAGTCCGACACGCTTTTGGTAAATCAGGTGGCAATCTTGGAGCTGAAGGTTCTGTTGCCTATATGTTTAATAAATGTGGTCAAATCATTTATGCACCTGGTGTTGATGAAGAGCAATTGATGGACTTAGCACTGGAAGCGGGCGCTGATGATGTTATTGCCCATGAAGATGGTTCTTTTGAAGTACTTACATCTGTCGAGTCTTTTGGTTCGGTAAAAGACTCATTAGACGCATCTGGATTAGAAGCTGTTAATGCTGAAGTTACACGATTACCTGAAAATACTTCTGAACTGGATACCGCTTCAGCGGAAAAATTATTGAGGCTTGTGGACAACCTTGACGATCTTGATGATACACAGGACGTTTTCCATAATGCTGAGATTCCAGAAGAAGTTCTAGAAGGCATGGACTAAGAGTCGCCATTGACGATTATCTTAGGCATAGATCCTGGCTCCCGTACCACAGGGTACGGTGTTATCCGTGTTGATGGTCAAAAACAAAGTTATCTCGATAGTGGCTGTATTCGAGTCGTAGCTCCTAATAAAAAATTACCTCTTGCTGAACGACTACGTATCATTTTTGATGGCATATCTAATGTGATTTCTGACTATCATCCTGACGAAGTAGCTATTGAAAAAGTCTTTATGGCAAAAAATGCGGATTCTGCATTAAAACTGGGACAAGCAAGAGGAGTAGCGATGGTAGCTGCATCTGTGCATGCGATAGAAGTCGCTGAATATTCGGCGCTTGAGATTAAGAAGTCGGTTGTCGGTACAGGACGAGCTGATAAAACCCAGGTTCAGCATATGGTTAAGTCTATACTTTGTCTTTCTGGTACTCCGCAAGCGGATGCTGCTGATGCTCTGGCTGTTGCTCTTTGTCACGCTAATACTCGAAATAGTCTTGCCGCTCTTGCTAAAGCTGGAGCATTTGACCGTCGTAAGTAACTAAAAGTTGCCTTCAAGAAGTTTGTTTCTGCGTTTCCAGATAGCTATTATTTGTTTTTTGTGTAGCCAGGGTTTTAGTTCTGCTAAATCTTCTTCAGTAATTTTTTCTAATGCAGATTTAAATCGCTTTGTAACAGTAATATTTGATTTCTTTATCATTTTAGGACGTCTTGTGCTTGTTCCAAAACTTCGAGAATGATCTATAAACCAAAGTTGTAAATCGTTATTGTTATATATAATGTTAGATAGGTTTCTATCTTTATTAGCAATAAGATAGTCGAAGACATCCATCATATTTACTTGAGATTTTTTGTCACAAAAACCATCGTATTCAATGTTATTGTCATGTAATTGGAGGTCAGTTATAAGCCCTTTTATCCATAATTGAACAGTACCTTTTCTGCCATTTACTTTTCTTTCAACAGTCATAGGAACAAGGCCAATATCTAATAATTTATCAATTTTATATGCGATCAATTCATACTGGTAGCGATCAGCATTTTCTTTCGATTTACTCCAGCCACCTCTTTTTGTACTCTTATTGGTGTCTTTGCTTTTGAATATCCCCTTTATTTTCCTACCATCTTTTTCCAATGTTACTTTATAAGGATTGGTTCTTCCCTCGACAGTCTTCTTTTTATTAACAACTTTTGCAGTTTTAAGAAAATCTTCCAATTCAGTATCTGTCATTTTGTAAGGATTTCTGAATTCTCTTTTGGGAGCAATGGTTGGTTCTCCAGTTTTGCCTGTGAGCCCGTTAATAAAACTAACAGCGCCACTATTTTTTATTTTTGCTATCCATGGTTCGCCATGGTAGTGCGAATTGAGTAAGCCTGTATCGATCATGATTAACTGATCCGACAATCTCTTTTGGACTTGTTTTGTTTTAGTTGTAGTGTGGCCAACCCAAAGTCTTGTTGTATCCCAAAACTGTAACTTTTCGGAGAGTATTTCTTCTTCAAAATATGGATGACACAGGGCGTTTCCTCTATACCAGCTTGGACTCATTACAGACATAACAACGCTATCTTGTAGTGCTATAAAATTTTGTTTGTGGGCGCTATCATCAAGTAACTTGATATAGTTTTCCCTATCATGTAGAGCGACATCAAATGATAATTGATTGTTCTCAACAAAATAATTCCAACTTTTCAAATAGCTGATTAAGTCTGATTTTAGAGAAGTATTAACGGTTGCTAAATCTTTATTTTCTATCTCTTTCGAGATACCGCCATGGGCAAAAAGTTGATCATTGATCTTAATGATAAAGGGTAATGTTAATAGCCACTGTCCATATTTACCGTCCAGGCCAAAGGCAAAATAATGTGCAAAAAAACCAACTGGATATTTTTTATTAAAGTCATTTTTTATATTTTCACTGTCAGAAAGTTTATGCCAGCTGATGTATTGATTATAGGCAGACATTCTTTGTTCAGGTAATTCATCTTGGGCAAATTCAGCAATTTCAAGAGCTGATAAATAACGCCAGTCGCCCGTTAAGTTCATTATTTCATGATTACCTAAAAGGATATGGAATTGACCACCAGCTTCATCAGCTTGTTGTTGAAGTTTCATGAAAAGATCGATTAACTTCCTCGCCTGAGGACCTCTATCAATCAGATCTCCTAAACTTACAAAATGTGCATTGCCTCCTATCCAGTTATTATTCTCATCAATCAGATTTAGTGTTTTTAATGATGTTTCTACTTCATGGAAAGCACCATGAATATCACCTATAGCATAAATTTCTGAATCGGTAGTAAAGCTAAATGTTTGTTGTGCTTGAGCTGAAAAACAGGCAAATATGCTGAGAACAATAAAATATGTTTTCAATACATTAGGCATTGTCAGCATTTTCTGCTAACTGATCAAAAAAGGTAACTTCCATTCGGGTACTGACAGCAAGACCTTCAAAATCCGTGGCAATGATTTCTATGAGCAGTTCTCCAATATATCCTTCTGGAGGATTAAATGAGAATGTACGGGTCATTCTATCGAACTTAACCCATTTAGGGAGAGGCTTACCTAATTCGTTAGTTGCATGAAACTTTAAAGCATCTCCAATATCGGGATCAACAAAAGTATCTTCACTGATACTGAATTTAGAAAGTTCGCCTGATGGCATGCGAAGGTGAGGAATTGTTGCCATCAATTCAGGCGGCGAATTACCCTGCATTTTTTGGACTTCGAGCTGGTTGTAGTGCCCAATTTTCCAAGCAAGCCCGAAAAGACCAATCGCTAGTATTAAGTTGCTTAATAAAAATACAGAGATTGAGAAATCAAAATATTTTATTCCAACGAATATGAAAATACCGTAAAGGAGATCTCCAAAACGGAAAAAGAAAGTTTCTATGGTGGTCTTACCTAGGTATTTTAACTTTCTTGGAACAGGTAAAAATAAAGCATGTTTAGTGGTATTTTGTACGGAATAATTGGCACTATTTTCTAAGGTCATTGCAAAACGTATCAATGCGAAAATAGGGAAAAATAACATCAAACCATAACCGATAATCATGATGACAGGTAGAATTAACACCGCACCTTTTATACCTACCCACTTGAAAACCCTTGAGACAGCAAATAGCTGTAAGAAAAAACTGCCAAGGGTAATCCATGAATAGTAACTTGAGTAAAACTGTCCTTGCCAAGCCTTAATATTGTCAATACTTGCTGATGCTAATAACTCTTTACTGTGCTCATCGACCAGTCGGGCAAGTATGTATTCGCCCGTAGAATTAATAAAGACTAGAATCATTACAAAAATGGCTATCATCATTAGATATTTACTTTGAAAGACAACAGTAAACCCATCTAACCACTGGCTAGAATTTTCTTCATGAGTAATTGCTTCATCATTGGCAGCAATTATGGGAATAGTGCCGTTAGTAAAGCTAGTAAGGCAGACGGAAACCAGTAACAAAATGGCAGCAATTACCATTATTCCAACAATCCCTGTTATTGGAAGAATAGGGCCTGCCATTTTTGAACCTAGCCAGGCACCTAAAGTTGCTCCTACCGCAAGAATAACAAATAGTCGTTGGCCTGAACGAATATTATAAGAGTCAGCAGCAAAAGCCCAAAATTGCGCCACTACCATCACACTGAAAATTCCTAACCAGATATAAAAAGCCATACCAATTTTAATATTGGCGTACTGCAATCCTACAAAAATCATCAGGTTGGAGATAAAAAAGAGTAATACGCGATTGATGATGGTGCTGCGTACTTCATTATCTGCATAGCGGTGATAGAGCATTGAGAAAAGTGGTACAATAAATATCAACAAACCGGCCTGATAGGCCGTCGCATAACTTTTATATTCTGCACCACCATAAGCTAAAATCAATGGCTCTCGTATGACTTTAAGCAAGTAGTATGCTGTCATCAGAACTGTTGCATTGGATGCAAGTAATAAACAGCTTTTGCCTTCACCTGGTCTGACAACGCTTATCAAATTAAGGAGTCGTTCGTACCAGTTGTGGCTCTGAAGATCTTCAGGGTGCATTTATAAAGTGTCCTCTACTTTCTTGCAGTCTAAAAATAATAATGTAAATACTACCAATCTAACCGGAGGACTTTCAAGCATAGAATGTATCTGTGTGTAGCTAAATGTTTCAGTTGCAGGGATAATAAGATTAATACAGAGATTAATCGAGCTATAAACATTGCATTAGCAGGCCTATGAAGGTAATTTTATGATAAAGTATTTCCAATGTAGTACGTAAATTTGATGTGACTCAAGGTAAGTATATTATTTTTATCTATTTCCATGAAGTTTAGGTATAGGTTATTATCTTAGAAAATATATTATCGCAGCAGTGAGTATCAACCATGAACCTTCAAGGGTTATCTTTCGATTCAATGCCTCCCTTGGCAGTTCCTTATCAATTTTTTATCACAGCACCACTAGCAATTATTGCTATTGGTTTACTTTGGTTATTTGCTACTCCCGTTGAGTTTATAAGCCGTTGGTCAAATTTGCTACTGGCAAGTACCCACGGTATCACGCTTGGGTTTATGCTGATGGTAATGTTAGGAGCTTTGTTTCAGGTTTTACCAGTGGTTACAGGCATCGCCATGCCAAAAGCGACTAAGCTCTCAAAAGTCGTTTATTTGTTTCTCCTGATCGGTGTTATTTGTTTAGTTTTTGGATTTGCATTTCGCCAAAACCAAATGTTAGGGCTAGGCGCAATCGCTGTTTTGATAGCACTCATTGTTTTTGTTTCTGGACTCTTCATCAGCTTTCCACAAATGCGAAACACACCAACGAGTTGGGCGATACGATTAGCATCGGTTAGTTTGCTGATTACTATCGGACTAGGAGTTGCATTTATTGCCGCATGGCTTGAACCCTCATGGTTTCCTAGTTTTCGTTTATGGACCAATATTCACCTTTTGTGGGGGATTATTGGGTGGACGCTACTATTGATGATGGGAGTGAGCTTCCAAATCATTCCGATGTTTTATGTTACACCGGATTACCCTAAATGGGTAAGTCATTTTCTGCCAGTGGCAATATTTGTTCAACTATTAAGTTATAACTTGGTTAAAGTCTTTGGTGTTTTTTCAGATAATTCGATAGCAACTATAATACAACTTATTTTTATAGCCGTCTCTGCAGTGGCTTACGCAATTTACACTTTATATTTACTGAGACAAAGAAAAAGAAAAGCACGTGATATTACTATTTGGTTTTGGAATAGTGCAATGGTGAATTTCATCATCACTGCGGCTCTATTTATTGTTAATCTATTTTACCAAGGACAATATTCTACACTACTTGAAATCATGATTGCAGTCATAGCACTAGTGGGTTTTGCTATGGCACTCATTACTGGTATGTTGCTTAAAATTATACCATTTTTGGTGTGGTTGAATATTCAGCAAAAATGGATAAAGCATCCCTCTACCAAAATGCCATTAAGCAATATGCAGCAAGTTATTCCTATGAAGATAGCAAAACGTCAATACTGGATGTTTATCACAATGTTCCTATTCGTTTTGCTTACCTTTGCGACCTTTCAAAATATTTGGCTAATCAAAGTTACAGCACTTATGCTCATTATCACTTTTAGTCATCTATTTGTTAATTTGTTAAAAGCTAGACAGCTCTACAAACGTTTGGAGCAACAACTAGACGATACTCAGAATGATTGAGATGCATACCATAATGTTAGGCACGATAGACAGTACGATAACGTTGATGATTGTAGTCTCATTCTTGGTTTAAGAAAGTCCATTTCAAAAGATGTAAACTGTACAAGTTTTCTAGCTGAAATCTGCTTCTTGACGTAGAATAGGCATAATAATAGTTAACTGCAATTTACTATGGAAAATAAGAAATCATGATTGGACGTATTCGCGGTATACTCATTGAAAATGAAGCACCCATTCTACTGATTGAAGCAGGAGGGATAGGATATGAAGTTCAAGCTCCTCTTGGAACTTGTTGTAACCTAGTTACCCTAGGTGAAGAAGTGATTTTACATACACATCTGAGTGTGAGTGAAAATGCTCATCAACTTTATGGTTTTATTAGCATTAGAGATAGAAGCTTGTTTCGAAATTTGATTAAAATCAGTGGCATTGGTCCAAAACTTGGTTTGGCCATTTTGTCTGGTATGGATACTGAGCAATTTGTTGCCTGCATACATGCAGGAGATGTTGCTCTGTTAGTTAAGATCCCAGGCGTAGGTAAAAAAACAGCTGAGCGACTAGTGATTGAAATGCGTGATAAATTGAAATGTTGGGATAATGAAACAGTTGTTAACAAAAATCAGCAGCCAGTAGTCGCAGGTTCAGGTAAAATATCAATCCATGGTGTGATGACAGAAGTTCAGTCGGCACTTATCTCATTGGGTTATAAGCCTACAGATGCTAGTCGAGTGGTTTCTCGTCTAGCTGAAGAATATGATTTTTCATCGATGGCTAGTTCAGAATTAATTCGATTGGCTTTAAAAGGTTCTGCTGTATGAGCATTCTTTTAATCAGTAATTATCTAGGAACATCATATCTATGATTGAATCTGATCGTCTTATTGTCGGAACCGATCTTGGTCAGGAAGAAATAATTGATCGTGCTATACGACCGACCAACTTATCTGATTACCGTGGTCAACCTCAAGTTAAAGAGCAGATGGAAGTTTTTATTCAGGCGGCTAAACAACGTCATGAAGCACTTGATCATGTTTTGATTTTTGGCCCGCCCGGTCTTGGTAAAACAACCCTTGCCAATATTGTCGCCAATGAGATGGATGTTAATATTCGTCACACATCGGGACCAGTTTTGGAAAAAGCTGGTGATCTGGCAGCTCTTCTGACAAACCTTGAACCTAACGATGTACTATTTATCGATGAAATTCACCGTCTGAGTGCCGTGGTTGAAGAAATCCTCTATCCAGCTATGGAAGATTATCAGCTAGATATTATGATTGGAGAAGGACCTGCTGCACGATCAATCAAACTTGACCTGCAACCTTTTACTTTAGTAGGAGCTACAACAAGAGCTGGGTTACTAACATCACCCTTGCGGGATCGATTCGGAATTGTGCAACGTTTAGAATTTTATAACGTCGAAGATCTCACTGGAATTGTAATTCGTTCAGGAAAAATTCTTGGTTTAGATCTTGATGATCAAGGTGCACTAGAAATTGCAAGACGCTCAAGAGGTACGCCACGAATAGCTAACAGGCTTTTGCGACGGGTCAGAGATTATGCAGAAGTAAAGGCGGATGGAAAAATTACTAGCCAAGTTGCGAATTCTGCACTTGATATGCTGGATGTTGATCAGCAGGGCTTCGATACTATGGATAGGAAGTTATTACTTGCCATTATTGACAAGTTTGAAGGAGGTCCAGTAGGGCTTGAAAATCTGGCAGCAGCCATTGGTGAAGAAAGAGATACAATTGATGACGTATTAGAGCCTTTTTTAATTCAACAAGGCTTTATTCAACGTACTCCAAGAGGAAGAATTGCTACAGCTAAGGCTTATCGTCACTTTGGTTTGGTAATTAAAAATAATAATGAGTGAATTTATTGTTCCTGTGCGTGTCTATTATGAAGATGTCGATGTTGCTGGCATCGTTTATTATGCAAATTACTTACGATATCTCGAGCGTGGCCGTTCAGAATGGATAAGAGATGTTGGTATCGATCAAAGCTATTTAATTGAGCAAGAGTTTGCCTTTGTCGTTACTGAAGTAAACATTAAGTACTTAAAACCGGCAAGATTTAATGATATGTTGGAAGTGGTTACTGAAGTTGAGGCTACGGGTCGCGCTAGAATGTTATTTAGACAAATAGTTAGAAACAAAGAACAGAAAGATTTAATTTATGTGCAAGCAGATGTATCAGCTGCTGGCATCAATACACGAACGCTAAAACCAAAAGCTTTACCAAAGCAACTTGTAAAGGAGATTATTTGTGAACGCTGATATGTCTATTTGGGGACTTTTTCTCAATGCTAGCTTAGTCGTGCAGGCGATCATGCTTACGCTATTGGTTCTTTCAGTAATTTCCTGGACTATGATTTTTCAACGAGCGAGACTACTGAAAGAAGCAAGAATTAATATTAAACGCTTTGAAGAAAAGTTTTGGTCTGGTATTGATTTAAGTCGATTATTTTCCGAGTTAAATATGCGTCGCAATGGTGGCGAAGGTTTGGAACGTGTTTTCCAGGCAGGCTATAAAGAGTTTGCTCGTTTAAGACAGCAACCTGCAACTTCCCCGGAAGCAGTAATGGATGGTTCACAACGTTCAATGCGAGTATCACAAGCACGTGAAATCGAATTTTTGGAAAACCATCTGTCATTCTTAGCAACCGTTGGTTCGACTTCACCGTATATCGGTTTATTCGGAACGGTCTGGGGAATCATGAATTCATTTATTGCACTTGGGGCAGTCAAGCAAGCAACACTTGCAATGGTAGCACCAGGAATTGCCGAGGCACTAATTGCAACAGCAATGGGACTTTTTGCTGCGATACCAGCGGTTATTGCTTACAACCGTTTTGCTAATGATGTTGAACGTATTGAAAATCAATATGAAAATTTTGTTGAAGAATTTGCTGGAATTCTTCATCGTAAAGCTCATAGTACCAAGGTCGTAAATAATGGCTAAACGGAATAAAAGAAGACCGATGGCAGAGATCAATGTTGTACCTTACATTGATGTGATGTTGGTATTGCTGGTAATTTTCATGATCACAGCACCTCTAATTACTGCAGGCGTAAATGTTGATTTACCACCTGCTGATGCTGAGACTATGTCGACTAATGATGAACCCCCACTGGTTGCCAGCATTGACAAAGATGGTAATTATTACCTTTCGGTCGGTGATAGTCGTGACCAGTCACTCACAGAAGATGAGTTAATAGCTTTGGTGCAGGAGCAGCAAAAACAAAACCCTAAATTAGAGCTCGTTGTTAATGGTGATCAAAATGTTCCCTATGGCCGAGTTGTGCGACTGATGGTGTTATTACAGAAAAATGCAGGAGTAGAGTCTGTTGGCCTTATGACGGAACCCCTTGAGGATAATTGATGAGCAAGAAACGCTCTTCAGACAGTTTACTGTATCCACTGATCAATGCTGGTATCATTCATATTTTGATGTTTGGTTTGTTATTGACAAGTTTTCAGATTGAAAGAAAAGAACCACCGCTTGATATTCAGATAAAAGCCGCACCAATTATTAATGCAACAGCCGTTAGCTCTGAAGATGTTGATAAACTAGTTAAGCAGAAAGAAAAACGTATTTCTGATGCAGCTAAGGCTGAGCGGGATAGAAAGAAAAGAATTCGAGATAAAAAAGCAAAAGCAGCAGCTAAGAAGAAAAAATCTGCTCTTGATAAAAAGCGCAAGAAAGCAGCTGATGAGAAAAAGCGTAAAGCTGATGCGGATAAGAAACGTAAAGCGAATGCTGATAAAAAGCGCAAAGCAGACGCAGAAAAGAAACGAAAGGCAGATGCTGATAAAAAGCGCAAAGCTGACGCAGAGAAAAAGCGTACAGCTGATGCTGAACGTAAAAAGCAAATAGAAAGAGAAATGCAAGCGCAACTAGATGCTGAAGCGAATGCTGCACAAGAGCAGCGTGTACTGAGTGAGTTACAAAAGTATGTTGCTTTAATTAAGAATAAGATTAGCCGAAACTGGATCATGGGTAATCAGACTGGTAACTGTGTTCTTGAAGTAAAGCTAGCTATGGGAGGATTTGTCATAGACATAAGAGAAGTCGGTGGCTTACCTGCTATTTGTCGTTCAGCTAAAGCTGCTGTTTATAAAGCTGATCCGTTACCGGTTTCAAAAGATCCAGTAGTATTTAATAGAATGCGTATTTTACGATTAGACTTAGACCCGCAGGAAATGTAATAGATGAAAATTAGAATAATTCAATTGTTAGTTGTTTTTCTCAGCATGAATATGATTCAGGCTGCAGAAAATGTTTTAGAAATTAAAATTACCCATGGTATTGAAGATGCTAGGCCGATTGCGATAGTGCCATTTAAATTTCAAGGGACTTCACTTCCATCGCAAGTTATCGATAGAATTGTTGCGGCAGATTTGCATCGTTCTGGTCAGTTTCGTCCATTATCAATTTCTGAAATGCCAGAGCAGCCGATGTCTTCAGCGGGCATAGATTATAAAAAGTGGCGGAGTAAGGGTGTTGAGGCGGTTGTTACTGGCACTATTACTGAAATCAGTGCTGGAAACTATCGCGTAACCTATGAGCTAGTTGATATTTTTAGAGAAGAGTCTAAAAATGGCATGACGTTGAGAGGAGGTGAGTTAGTATCGAGCAATTCATCTTTATTACTATCACGCCAAGCTACAGTAACCGATAGTTCAATGCGCATGTATTCGCATCAAATATCAGATGCTATTTTTCAAAAACTCACCGGTATAAGAGGTGCCTTTGCAACTCGGATTGCTTATGTATCCGTCAATAAGCAACAACGAAATCCTTATCAACTATTTGTAGCA
>JAAGZM010000407.1 GCA_024206355.1 Gammaproteobacteria bacterium
GAATATAGAAAAAGAAAAAGCTGCAATGAAAGTGCGTAATGCAGCTGTTAAGCATTTAACGCACGAAGCGATGCGCGACAAGATATCGTTCACCAAGACGCTAACGCTGATTGAGGGCGTCGAAGGTACGCTTCGGGAAATGGTAGCAGAGCAGGGAAAAGAGCCTTCTACGGCGAGGGTTGGCGCGCTAAGGGCGCTGAATGAATCATATTGGCGCAGGATTGATAAAATACTGCCGTCGCTCAAAGCCGTTGAGGTTACAGGCGGTGCTCGGATGAATGTGACCGTCACAGACCTTACCGGCAATGCCAGGCACATTAACGAAATACCGGGTAAAAAGCCCAAGTGAAGCACGAAATCATACTAGCGGCGCAAGGCGAGACACTTGCGAAATATCACATGGACGAAAGCCGTAACGTGTTTATCATCGGTCCGCTCGGTTCAAGCAAGACATTCCAGACGTGCCAGAAAATCTTTAAAAAAATGTGCTCGCAGGAGCCGAACAAAGAAGGCGTCCGGCCGACAAGGTTTATTGCTGTGCGCAATACCAACCCCGATCTGGAAACGACGA
>JAAGZM010000408.1 GCA_024206355.1 Gammaproteobacteria bacterium
GTCAACTGAGGATCCTAGGATTATAATTTGTCCTTCAAACTGTGGTAAAGCATACCTGCAACAAGCCCAGGCCATCTAAGTAAAGTTCCGCCAGGAAAACTAGGGGAAGGAAGGTTGGCTAATTGATTAAAACGTTCAGGATTTCCTGTTATTGCTTCCGCTAATAATTTCCCAGCCATTGTCGCAGTCGGAACACCATGCCCTGAGTAGCCTTGTGCGTAATAAACCTCTGGGGATAATTGCCCATAATGTGGCATTCGATTCATCGTTACTGCTAAAGTGCCACCCCAGGCATAGTCAATTGTTGTAGATTCAAGCTGCGGATAAACACGTAACATGTACTTTCTAACAAATATCTCAATATTACTTGGAAATTTCATTGTATAGTTTTCACCTCCACCAAAAATCAAGCGATTATCGGCAGAGAGTTTCCAATAGTTAATGACATAAAGGCTATCTTGAATTGCTACATCATCTCTAATTAACTGTTTAGCTAAATCATCACTGAGTGGTTCAGTTGCTAAAACAAAATTGTTGATTGGCATTATTTTTCCCGCCAACTTTGGCTCAAGCTTATCTAGATAACCATTACAAGCTATTATCAACTTCTTAGCCTTTATTTGGTTTGAGTTTGAATTAATTACCACAGCGTCGCTATTTTTCTCATAACTGGTAACACGACTTTGTTCAAAAATAGTTGCTCCCATCTTTCTCGCAGCTTCAGCGAGGCCTATTGCATAATTTAATGGATGAAGATGCATTGAACCTTTATCTAATTGTCCTGCAAAATATTTAGCGCTGCCAACCATTTGATCGACTTCATCTTTTTCGATAAAACTAACCTGTTCATAATCATAGTTATTACGCAAGTTCTCAGTATTTTGTTTTAGATAATCAACATCAGCGGCTTTTGCTGCTAGATGTAAGATCCCATGTTTTAGATCACAAGGTATTTGATGTTTAATAATTATATCGCTGACAAGATTGGATGCCTCTAAACCAAGAGCCCATAGTTGATCAGCCGTGACTTTCCCATATTTTTTCTCAAGTGCATCTTGCCCTACTCTCTGCCCAACACCTACATGACCACCATTACGGCCAGACGCTCCCCAAGCAACCTTTTCAGCTTCAAGCAAAATAACCTTTTGCCCTTCTTCTGCAAGATGTAGCGCTGCTGATAGTCCAGTATAACCACCACCAATAATACAAACATCAGCTTCACTATCACTATCAAGAGCCGAAAATGCTTCAACATGGGTTGCAGTTTCAGCATAGAAAGAATTAGTATGCTGACCATCATTACTGTGCAAAATACTATTTTTATTAAAGTCACTCATTCACATAACTCCATAAATACGGGGACAGTTTACTTAATTATATTTCGGAGTCGACTCTCCTAAGCCTAAAGTAACCGGTTGAACATCTTAAGCCTTGTGAAATGGACACACATCTGTTGTACCAGTCCATACAGGAATGTCTTCATCAGCCTTGTCGATAGAAGGCCCTCCCGTTCTACTTTTGTAGGAAGCTTCATTAATTTGAAGTTTCAACAATGCAGTTCCTTTTCTTTCTTGCTTAGAAGGAACACGTACCTGTTGCCAGCGTCCATCCTCTAATTGATCAATCAACACCTCAAAAGCATAATCAAACTCTTTGTCATCAGTAATTCTAGAGCCAGTACAATATAAAACAGCA
>JAAGZM010000409.1 GCA_024206355.1 Gammaproteobacteria bacterium
TCTAATGCTTGTGCTGATCTTCTGAAGACTTGCCACTATCATCAGCCTTCACCTTCATAACAGAAGTAATTTCTTCACCGTTACTCAATATAAAGGTAAAGCTTATTTCTTTATCTATCACCAGTTTTTCCTTTAGGTTAATCAGCATTAAATGCTTACCACCAGGTTTAAACGCTATCATTTTTCCTGCAGGGATCATTAGTTCCTTGAGATGGATCATCTTTGCCATACTCATTTCAAATACCACATCATGTAAGTTCGCTTTTTCAGCAATTGAGGTTTTAACATCTACCACAGTTACATCTTTATCACTGGAATTATGCAGTGTAAAGTATGCGGCACCATTTTTTGCTATTGGAGGAGCTAACCTTACCCACCCATACATCACCATGATGCTTTTATTCATATCCATAGAATGGTTCATACCATCCATCTTCTTGTTATCAGCCATTTGAGCCTGGCTATTCATACTAAGTACAGAAAATCCTACTAATAATATAGATACTAATATTTTCACAATAATTCCTTTAGTTTATGCGAGATCTTTTTTCTTAAACGCTCTGATCATTACTATAACAAACAGTATCCCACCAATAATAGAGATACCCCCTCCTGTTCCCATCATTGCCATGCCGACAATTTCAGGTAAATTATCCAAGCCCTGTGCGGCTCCAGCTGTTTTACGCTGTACACCATACCCTCCAGACCAAGCAAGGCCTATAATATGCATTAACTGACCACCTCCGTATATAGTAGGCTGCCATCGTGCCATTTTAGATGTAGGTACTGTATAACCAAATTGAGGTAATAAATGATAAGCCAATCCCATGAAGGCTAATGTTACACCAACAATAGAGCCATGATAATGAGCCGGTATCACTACATTAATTCCATCAATCATAAAACCAATAATACCACCTGCTGCAAATAAAATAATTGAACTTAACAAGGCTGCCTTTACTGGCCTTTTGTCATCAGTAGTGCGGCCTGATTTAAGAATAGACCAAACAATAATCAAACCTAATGGCATAGAAGCTAGACCACCATATTTCATCAGATCGGTAAACGCCACTCTATGTTCCAGAGAAACCACATCGTACTGTATATAAATTAACGGGGTTAATATTACCGGTAGAGCAACTAATACAAAAAGCCATACCGTCACTTTAGGAGATAGATTAACATCAACGCCGCAGGCACTAGAAATCCAAATCCAAGCAACTAGTAGTAGAACCGTATGGGTAAACTGGAGAACATGACCTCCACCCCAGAATAGGAACTCATAGAAGCTAGCTCCTTCAAGATCAGAAGGAATTCCTAAGTAACTGGCGATAAGAGCTAGAATTGAAAATAGCGCAACCCAGGCGCTGATGTAGATACCAATAGATATGGCATCAGAAGCATTAGCAGATGAGAAATTAGGTACTCCAGCTGTTATTGTCCTGAACACCTGAAGTAACATGCCTATTGTAAAAATGCCCAAACCAGTAATAAATGCAGGATGATCAAGTATTGGTACATAGTTATTCATCAAAGGATTTCCTACACCAAAAAATGGTGCAACAATAATGACAATGGTTCCAAGCACAGCAAAACCGATGGCGGCTTTATCAAGATTGTTTTGTGGCTTATTAACAATCAAACTCCACATGATACCAGCAAAAGAAATAAACCAAATTAACACAGATAGATCAACATGAACGATTAATGCTACATGAAAAAAATCAGTAAAAGGGATCATATCCTGGACGCCAGGAGTGCGAGCAAAAACGAGCAATATAGCAAACAAGCCAGCAAAAACTAATGAAGCAACTGCTAATTTAAACCAAGCAACAGCTGTATTGTTTTGGGCATGCCCTTCAGTAGAAATTTGATAATTAATATTTGTCATAGTTTTGTAACTTTACCTTTTTGATTAGATATCTGCTGAAACCAAACTAACAATATCAGTAATTAGTTGTTCATCCGGATCGGATTTACCGTATAAGCCACGCAGACGTCCACGTTTATCTATTAAAAAAATTTTATCGCTATGGGCTACTTGATACTCCATGCCATCTTCTTTCTGTTTTTCGAAAAATACAGCATATTTTTTTGCTATCTCTGCGGTCTGCTCTGTTGAACCACTAATGCCTATAAAGCTTTTATTAAAAAAAGTAAGGTATTCTTTCAATTGTTCAAGACTATCTCTCTCAGGATCTACAGTGATAAAAATTGTCTGTAGACGTTCTGCAGAAACACCGTATTGCTCTTCAGCTATTACAGATAATTTCGCTAACCTACTTAAAACCATAGGACAAATATCAGGACAACTGGTATAGCCAAAGTTAAGCAAGATAACCTTACCACGATAATCGAACAGATTAAGCTCTGCTCCTAAGGTGCTTGGTAATGTAAAATCACCACCAATTGCATCATAGACAGGAAGATCAATATCATCCTGATTTTTGCTACATCCACTGATGGTTAAAAATACAAATAACAATACGATATATAATATTAAACGTCCTAACATACTAGTCTGATCCTTCCTGTTTTATTTCTCTACAGATAAATAACGCAATCGTTAGCAGCAAAATTGCACCACCTTGATGGCTCACGGCAATAACCACAGGCATATGCAGTAAAAGAGTAGCTACTCCA
>JAAGZM010000410.1 GCA_024206355.1 Gammaproteobacteria bacterium
GCTAAACGAATCAATTGTGAAGATTAGGCTTCCTCTTTTTCTTCCTTACCAATTTTAACTAATGTCTTTTTCTGCTCTTTGGTTAGTTTATAAATTTTTTCGATATAACATTTTTGCGGCATATTCTTCTCAACAGATATTGCATCAAACTTTGCCTGTAAGGATGAACCTATATTATGGATCGCAATTGTCTGTGCAAATTCCAGATCATAACACCGATTCTTCAACTTAATTAAATATGGTCGATTTACACTGGTAGAAATAATCAGGTGTTCGGTTCCTAATGAGCTCCAACCATCAAATTTAAAAACTGTTATCGATTTTAATTCTTCGAGCTTTTCAGACTCAACAAATTGATTGTAGGCTTCAGTTTTTTCTGTCTTTGACATTGTACTTGTAGCACATGCACTAGCAAATGCTGTCAATAATAAAACCACTAGTAATTGCATTGTTTTTTGAATATTCATATATACATCCAGTTTTTTTAACAATAATTGCTCCGCTAATAGTAATTATACAATATTTAACTAAACGATAGCTGAATGAAGCATAAAAAGAATATACTGTAACTAATTATTATATTTCCTAAGAGAATAGCGTATGACAATTAAGATTGGCGTCAATGGTTTCGGGAGAATGGGAAGACTAACTCTCCGAGTAGCTTTCGACTTTGATGGTGTTGAGTTTGTACAAATCAATGATCCTTCTGGTGACGCAGCAACTTTTGCTCATTTATTGAACTTTGATTCGATACATGGCAAATGGAAGCACAGTGCATCGACAGACGGTGAAACTATCATCATTGGTAAGCAACGTCTGCAATTCACTCAAAATAAAAATATTGCTGACACGGATTGGTCAGGCTGCGACATTGTTATTGAAGGATCAGGGGTGATGAAAACTAAAGCTCTGTTACAAGCTTATCTTGATCAAAGTGTTCCGAGAGTATTGGTTACAGCTCCCGTTAAAGAGGATAGTGTTCCCAATGTGGTTCTTGGCGTTAATCAGCATATCTATAATAAAGACGAACATCGGATAATTACAGCGGCTTCTTGTACCACCAATTGCTTAGCACCTGTGGTCAAGGTGATCCATGAAAATCTGGGGATCAAACATGGCTCAATGACAACTATCCATGATATTACCAATACCCAGACAATTCTTGATGCTCCCCATAAAGATTTACGGCGCGCACGAGCTTGTGGAATGAGCCTTATTCCAACAACTACTGGCTCAGCAACGGCTATTACTCATATTTTTCCTGAACTTAAGGGCAAGTTAAACGGTCATGCTATTCGAGTACCACTTGCTAATTCATCTCTTACTGACTGTGTTTTTGAAGTTGAAAAGCCGACCTCTGAAACAGAGGTTAATGCGTTACTCAAAGAAGCTGCTGAAAATGAACTCAAAGGTATTCTTGGCTATGAAGAAAGGCCCCTGGTTTCAATTGATTATAGAACCGACCCTCGTTCTTCAATTGTCGATGCACTTTCGACTATGGTGATCAATAACACTCAAGTAAAGCTTTATCTCTGGTATGACAATGAGTGGGGATATGCTAATCGCACTGCAGAATTAATGCTGATGATTGCTCAAATGGATCAATAGTAAGATGTCTGTCTAAATGGGTTGGTTCAGCAACTTATCGTCTGACATTCGTCAGTATTTGCTTATCACTGGCAACTATTGGGCTTTTACACTGACCGACGGTGCCCTGCGGATGCTGGTGGTTTTGCACTTCCATCAACTTGGTTACACTCCATTAGCAATTGCTAGTCTGTTTTTATTCTATGAATTTTTTGGTGTTGTCACTAATCTTTTGGGTGGCTGGCTTGGTGCTCGTATCGGTTTGAATAAAACCATGAATATTGGTCTAGGATTACAAGTCTTTGCACTTAGCATGTTACTGCTTCCATCTCCCCAGCTGACGGTAGCTTGGGTAATGTTGGCTCAAGCTTTGTCGGGTATCGCCAAAGATCTGAATAAAATGAGCGCAAAAAGCTCCATTAAATTACTAGTCGACGATAATGCTCAAGACACCTTATACCGTTGGGTAGCTTTACTCACCGGCTCTAAGAATACCTTAAAAGGCGTAGGCTTCTTTCTTGGCGGAGCTTTGTTAACTCTTCTTGGATTTAAAGGTGCAATAACTTCAATGGCAGGAATGTTATTTGTTGTTTGGATTTTGAGTTTGTTATTCTTGAAAAAAGATCTTGGCAAGGCTAAAAACAAACCAAAATTTAGCCAGATTTTTTCCAAAAGTTCAGCAATAAACTACCTTTCTGCTGCCAGATTATTTCTGTTTGCTTCTCGCGATGTTTGGTTTGTAGTCGCTCTTCCCGTATTTCTATCAACTCAGCTAAATTGGTCCCACTGGGAAATTGGTAGTTTCATCGCTATCTGGATTATTGGTTATGGCATTGTACAAGGTTTTGCACCCCGTCTAACCAAGAAAGTAAAAGGTACGGTACCCGATGGAAATACCGCATTCTTCTGGGCTATTGCCCTCTGTGGTACTCCTGCATTTATTGCACTAGCAATCATGTTTAATGTTAATCTAACGATAGCATTAATTACAGGTTTGATGATTTTCGGCTTCCTATTTGCTATTAATTCATCTTTACACAGTTTCCTGATTATCAGTTATGCAACGGATGATGGTGTATCGCTTGATGTGGGCTTTTACTATATGGCAAACGCCATGGGAAGATTGATGGGTACGATTCTATCTGGTTGGTTGTATCAGTCTTACGGCTTGACTGTTTGCTTGTTTGTTTCGACTTTTTTTATTGCTATTTCGGCAGCCATATCCTTATCACTGCCGAAACCGGTAATTACCCTTTAGACCAACCGCGTATATTCTTAATTTCTTCAGCCTCAATATTTAAAGACTCAAGAAATTCTTGGTGTGCATCTGGTTCCATTTTTTCAAATTGTTGATGCCAGTTTTGCATATCCTGATCATTTAGACCGGCAGCTCTCATTATTTCTACCCAACGTTCTTTAGTTACCATAGGTTCCTCCAATAAATTTGATTGTTGCAGAAGACAGACTATTGCCTTTTGCTGTTGACGTAATTTTTGAATTTCAATTTCAAGTGCACTAAATTGTTCACGTAAAATTTGCTCTTGAGTAACATTATCAGAGTGATTAATTAGATTTGAGAGTTTTGCTACCGGAATGCCATAGGAGCGATAGGCCAATATCGAGCTTAGTTTTTCAATTTCATTTTTACCATACCAGCGGTAGCCATTCTCAGAACGAACTGCAGGATTAAGTAATCCTCGCTTTTCATAATATAGAACGGTTGTCCTTGATATCTGAAATTGTTTAGCCAGTTTTGATACTGTTAACATGCTCTGGTCTCCTTCATTACTCTTAATTCTACTCAAGAGCGATGAGTATCAACCCGAACCTTATAGACGGGTCAAGTGTTTATTTTATCATTAAGAAACAACACCTTGAGAAGTTAGATAGTCTTCGTAATTTCCTTCAAAGTTCACGATGCCAGTTTCTTGCATATCTAGAATGCGTGTTGCTAAAGAAGAAACAAACTCTCGGTCGTGGGAAACAAAGACTAAAGTACCTTCATAGTTTTCTAAAGCTAGGTTAAGAGCTTCGATTGATTCCATATCCATATGGTTAGTCGGCTCGTCCATGATTAAAACATTTGGCTTTTGCATCATTAGCTTACCGAACATCATGCGGCCTTTTTCTCCACCAGATAATGCTGAAACGGATTTCAGAATATCATCTTGCGAGAACAGCATTCTTCCTAGGATACCTCGTACTACCTGATCATCATCATTAGGTTCACGCCACTGGCTCATCCATTCAAACAATGTTTGACCCAAAGAAAACTCATCATTGTTATCTTGTGCATAATAACCAATGTTGGCATTTTCTGACCACTTAACGAAGCCAGATTTGGTCGCTATTTCTCGAGTCAATGTTTTGAGAAAAGTTGTCTTACCAATACCATTAGGTCCAATCACTGCTAAGCGTTGACCTACTTCAAGCATCATGTCTAAATCTTTAAACAGAAGCTCTTCATATCCATTCGATACAGCGTCCAATTCAAAAGCCTGACGAAACAGTTTCTTCGCCTGTGGAAATCGGATGAAAGGGCTAATACGGCTTGATGGCTTTACTTCATCCAATTGAATTTTATCGATTTGTTTTGCTCTTGATGTCGCCTGTTTCGCTTTCGAAGCATTCGCGGAGAAGCGACTCACAAAACTTTGTAGCTCAGAAATCTGTGCTTTTTTCTTCGCATTATCGGCGAGTAAACGTTCTCTAACTTGTGTTGAGGCCATCATATATTGATCATAGTTACCTGGGTAAAGCCTCAATTCACCGTAATCCAAGTCAGCCATGTGCGTACATACACTGTTAAGAAAGTGTCTATCGTGCGA
>JAAGZM010000411.1 GCA_024206355.1 Gammaproteobacteria bacterium
ATGCTAAACGCTGGCAGTGTTGGTGTACTTCAGGTTTAGGTGAAATTAGTGTTTCTTTAGTTTACGACGAGTTGCACCAAAACCTAGAAGGCCTAAACCCATAAGTGCTATGGCGGAAGGTTCGGGGACGGTCGATGCCGTATTTCCGACCAGAAGGAAGGAACTGCCATAAAGGGGTCCTCCACTATAACCCGTAAGTATGTGGTGTCCCTTCGTAGTATTGATGTTAAAATTCAAATAACCGAATTGCCCATTAACGCCGTCTAAAAACATGGCAAGATCCCAAAATTGTGAATAGTTATCTCCAAAGCTCGAAGCACGAAAAAACGATGCCAACTCCGCCGTCACCTTCGAATTCCACGAGAAAGTATCAGTCCATTGTGAAATAGCTGCCTCGAAAAATGCTTTCGCCTCCCACCTATCCGCGATGTGATAATCACCGTAAATGCCATTGTCAATGGCGTAAAGTGTCTCATCGTAATCTTTTCCTGCTAACACATCCCAACCCAAATAAGTTTGGCCGGATACGTTATTTGTTATTATTTTTGTACGCGTGTCGTATGACAAATCTCCAGTCGTAATCACCGTTGCGTGGGACACATTGAATAAAATCAGCGGAGCGGTTAGCAAGGCGTAAATAAATACTTTAAAATACATATCAACTCCTTCCTTTTTTTATATAAATACAAATAAAACTAAGGCACA
>JAAGZM010000412.1 GCA_024206355.1 Gammaproteobacteria bacterium
AAGCAATAAAGATAGGCGGAGAAAAGTTGCAGAAGCTGCTGCAAAATATGATGTTCATAGCCCAACCGAAATGGCAAAAACTGTGACTATGCTTGAAAAGAAAATGTATGAACATGCCAAGAACTTAGAGTTTGAAGATGCAGCTGCTGTCAGGGATACGATAGAGCAACTTAGAGAGGCAATGCTAAAGCCAAGTTCGATGTAACTAAAAGTAAATAATAATCAATTAAATCAATAAGATAAGCTGGATGTATAGCTCTGAATTTGGTATAATTTAACCCTGCCTTTTACCAATTAAAGGAACCTCAAATGGGTGCTTATGAACTGTCTTTATCTTCCTATTCTTATAGCAGCAGCAATGACAAGCTAGCTGATGAAATTACATTATTAGCCGGGCAAATTAACGCAGCTAATTATCAATTCTTAAAATTAATTGCTGAATTCGATAGGCGCGAAGCATGGGCAAGTGCTGGTATAAGATCGTGTGCCCATTGGCTTAACTGGAAATGTGGAATAGCCATTGGAGCAGCACGTGAAAAAGTACGAGTTGCCCGCTGTCTAGAAAAACTTCCGAAAATAAATGAAGCTTTCTCATCAGGCATTCTCAGCTTTTCAAAAGTAAGAGCAATGACTCGAGTTGCACATAATGATAATGAAGAATATTTACTGATGATTGCAGAGCATGGAACAGCTAGCCACATTGAAAAACTGGTAGGCAAATTTCAAAAAGTAGAAACACATCAAAACAAAAGTCAGGAAGAGCAGCATAGCGAAGAAAGGAAAATGGTTAGCTATCAAGATGATGATGGGATGTGGCATATCCATGCAAAACTACCTGCAGAAGCCGGTGCTTTAGTTGTTAAAGCAATTGATGCAATAATGAATGAACAAAAAGAACAGCAGCAAGAACAAAACGTTTCCGCGGAGACGTCTTCTGAAGAAACAACAGAAGAATTTCCCTTTGATCAAAAGCGAGTAGATGCCTTGGCAATGATGGCAGAACATTATTTAGCAACAAAAACCAACGAGGATGGTGTAAAAACACTAGCTGGTAGTGAACGTTGCCAAGTTATGCTGCATGTGGATATTAATACCCTACAATCAAATGGTTCAGATAGTTGTTGCACACATAAACACTCTAATCTTGATAATAAGCACTGGATATCACCACAAACAGCCAAACGTTTATCCTGTGATGCTAGCCTAGTAACTGTACTGGAAGATGAAAAAGGTAATGTACTCAATATTGGCAGGCGTTCGCGCACAATACCTCCATCAATATATCGAGCACTAAGCTTAAGAGACACAACCTGCCGTCACCCTGGTTGCTGTGCAACAAATTACCTTGATGCTCATCATATTGTTCATTGGGCTAATGGTGGAGAGACTTGTTTGGATAATCTTGTGATGCTGTGTCGACATCATCATCGAGGCTTGCATAGAGGTGAGTTTCATATCATGGTTGAAGATTCTGATATCGTTTTTACAACTAC
>JAAGZM010000413.1 GCA_024206355.1 Gammaproteobacteria bacterium
ATTCGACTTGCCTCAAAATTCTTATGGCAGATAGAAGAAAAAAGAAGCGTTATCTCTGAACTGACTATCGATGCAGGTGAAGAAATGACAATTACTAACTTTGAATTAGGTTTTGTGACAATGATTGCTGGCGATTTATCTTTAAAAGCTGCTTATCTTGCGAAACATACAAGTGATGTTCTCGTAGACAAAGAAAATCTTGATACGATTGTCTCGCTTAACCTTTTATATGCTTTTTAATTGAGCGAATATTTTTCGAGCCTTACTTGCAGGCTCGAAATTTTCATCGGCAACTGCCCAGCCTTTTAATGCTTTTTCTAAATAAAGTTTAGCGGTTTCTGGTTCTTCAAGATCGAGTTCAACTTTTGCCATACCAAAATTGGCTAATGGGTGATAAGGAAACTCAATGAGAATTTGTTCATAGGTAATTTTTGCTGTTTGAATTTGCTTGCTTCTCAGTAATGACTCACCCATCAGTACCATTATCTCAATTTGATTGAAAGGATTGTTTTGTAAATAGGTTTTAAGGTTCGCGGCAGACTTTTTATAGTCCTTGCTGTTAAATAGTATGATTCCTCTTAACATTGCCATAGTATCGTCTGTACCTGAGCCAACATAATTAGCAAAAGAAATCGCGACTTCATCGATCATTTTCATTGCAATATCTGTTTTATCAAGTTGTGCATCGAAAAGAGCTTTCGATATTTTGATCGGTAAACTGTACACTTCGCCTTTGGATGACTCAAGCAGCATACCAGCATCGTCAATCATTTGTTGGCCTTCTTCAGGAACCCCAGCATGTGCAAACCTCCAGCTCTCTTGAACACGCGTTAATAGATATATGGTTTCTGGACTAAATCGTTTCAAGGCAACGAAACTATTTCGATAAGCGTTTAGAGCTTTTTTCAATTGACCTCTTAGCCAAAAAAATTCTGCAATTTCATTCCATGCTAAATATTCATCTTCAGGAATTTCACTAGATTTTAAATAAATTTGTATATCGCCTTCGGCCTCTAGAAAGTTTCCTTGACGTATCAGAATATTGGCTAACTTTCGATCTGCACTATAGTCATTTGTTAGTATTAACTTTGCCTGTTGATATTCTTTTTTTGCCAAAGATAGATTTCCAAGTGCTCGATAGACATCTCCAGTTAATAAATGACCTTGTGCATTCATGGGGTTTTTAGCTGTAAAAATTTCATATTCTGTGAGAGCTGATTCAATGTCACCGAGAGAGGTATATATTTGCCCGATTGTAAGGTGCAGGTGAGTACCAAAAGGTTCTATTTTGATTACTTGACGTAATGATTCTACAGCTAATAAACGTTCATTAAAATTCTGGTGAAGCATATACTTCATTGTCCAAGCATTTGCATCATCAGGATACAATTGAATCCACTGACTAACGGTATCACGAGCTAATGTTGGATTAGCTTTAAACAATGCTTCAACTGTTGTTAGGAAAAACTTACCACTGTCTGTTAATCGATAGTTATGTTTCTTAGCTATTTCTAACTGCTTAAAACCATCCTCTGTTCTTCTTTGACTTAAAAGTAGTAATGCATATTTGGAAGAGGCGACTGCAAAAGTGTTATCAAGTTTTATCGCTTTTTGTAACTCCTTTTCAGACTGTACGAAGTTATCTTTAAATTTTTCTTCATGTTGGCTTCTTACAAAAGCTAAAAAGGCTGGTATTGAATCAGTTAATTGCTCAGTTATCGGCAAATCGGTAATATGATTAATATGACCTCCAGAGAAGCCTATTGCTGATTTTATTTGTACGGATAAGTCATCAACTGCTGAAAAAATATTATCGTGATCAGTCGTAACCAACTTTTTAATCAAACTACCATCTTCAACTTTGTAAATATTACTCTCTAGAACAATACGATCTTTAACCCTTAAGAGGCTTCCTGTGATTAAATATTCAATGCGGATATTTTTTGCAATTTTTAACATTAAGGACATTGGAACTTTAAGATCTCTAAAATCAGAACGTTTTATTTCAGGCGCTAATTGACTTGGATCAAAGATATTTAAATAAGGATCTTGTTGTAAATCTTGTTGAATAGCTAATGGAAGTCCGAGCGCTAGATATTCATCTTTGGTATCATCTTTAATATCAAAAAAACTAATTGCAAGGCGTCTTCTAAATTCGTCTTTTGGTCGCTCTAATTCTATGACGGTTCCATCAGGACCAACCCCCTTAATCATTTCAGCACTCGTACCGAGATCTTTCGAA
>JAAGZM010000414.1 GCA_024206355.1 Gammaproteobacteria bacterium
GGTGTAACTGGAGTAACCGCAGATAATTTCGCTGCGGTAAATGCAGCAATAGATGCAGGAGAACGAACAGACGCTGATACAGTTGCTGAAATCCAGGCCATAGTTGATGCGGTTAATGCTCTGGAAATAATCACGGCCTATGCAGAAGATAATACTGCTACTACACCTACAGTAGATAATTATACAGCCGCAGGCGTAACTGGAGTAACCGCAGATAATTTAGATGCTGTAAATGCAGCAATTGATGCAGTAACTGGAGAAGGCGCTGATACAGTTGCAGAAGTCCAGGCTATAGTTGATGCGGTTAATGCGGTTAATGCTCTGGAAATAATCTCTGACTATGCAGAAGATGATGTTAATAATACTGAGCCTACAGAAGCTAATTATACAACTGCAGGCGTAACTGGAGTAACCACAGATAATTTAGCGGCTGTAAATGCAGCGATTGCTGCAGTAACTGGAGAAGGTGCTGATACAGTTGCTGAAGTCCAGGCTATAGTCGATGCGGTTAATGCCCTGGAAATAATCACCGCCTATGCAGAAGATGATACTGCTACACCCACATCAGCAGATAATACAACCGCCGGCGGA
>JAAGZM010000415.1 GCA_024206355.1 Gammaproteobacteria bacterium
AAACCAAGACTCAGACTGAAGAATATTAGCTACCATATTCCTTTGAGTTAAAACTGCTCCTTTCGCAACACCTGTTGTACCTCCGGTATACTGCAAAAAGGCAATATCATCAGAGTTTATTTCGGTAGGTGTAAATGTCTTATCAGCACCTTTAGCCATTGCTTTTAAAAAGCAATCAAAATTGGGCAAATTGAAGGCTGGAACCATTTTCTTTACATATTTAACTAGTCCGTTTATTAACGTTCTTTTCGGCCATGGGCAAAGATCAGCAAGTTGCGTGACGATAATACGCCTTACAGGTGTTTCATCGATTATTTCTTCTAATACATGGGCAAAATTAGCTAATATAAAAATAGCCTCAGCACCAGAATCACTTAGCTGATGACGAAGTTCACGACTGGTATACATAGGATTCACATTGACAGCAACCATTCCAGCTCTAAGAATACCGTACAAAGCGATCGGGTATTGCAGCAAATTAGGCATCATAATAGCTACGCGTGCACCTTTCTTTAAGTGCAGAGTGTGTTGTAGGTAAGAAGCTATTTGCTTAGATTTTTCATCCAATTCTTTGAAAGTCAGTGTTACACCAAAATTAGTAAAAGCATCTTTATCTGCATGCTTATCGAGAGACTCTTCAATTAGCGCGACCAGCGACTGATATTTGCCAGGTTCAATGTTTTCTGGAGAGCTTTTTGGATAATTTTTTAGCCACACTTTTTCCATTAAATTTACCTTTTTTATTATATTAACGGTAAACCTTACCCAAAGTTAGATTATTGGTCAATGATTGCTGTTCCCAAAACACCAATCTTGGAATAAACTATAGACATGTGAATGAACCTGAGTACAGGATATTACCATGTCTACATTACAGATTAATGATTTATATATTTTACTGATTGAACCATCATCAACACAACGTAAATATATTATTCAACATCTTCAGGATGCTGGTATTGGTACAGTCATAGGTGTTATTACTGGTGAAGAGGCACTTGAGTCAATGAATAATGACATGCCAGATCTCGTGATCAGTAATATGTACTTCTCTGATATGACTGGAATCGACCTAGTCACCAAGATGAGAGAAAATCCTACCACGGAAGCTGTGCCTTTTATGCTCATATCGAGTGAATCAAATTATAGGATGTTGGAACCTATTCGTCAGGCTGGGGTTATTGCGATACTTCCGAAACCATTCAGTGATGAAGATCTCTCTCGTGCTCTGATGTCCACCATTGATTATATTGAGCCTGGCGAATTGGAGCTTGATCTTTATGAAGTTGAAAATATTAGGGTACTTGTTGTCGATGATTCGAACCTTGCTCGTAAACATATCTGTAACGTTATTGGCGAAATGGGAGTTTTACAAGAAAATATAGTTCTTGCTGAAGATGGTAAAGACGCTCTAGAACATTTTTCAAAAGAAGAATTTGATTTGGTGATTACCGATTTAAATATGCCTGTTATGGATGGTAATGAGTTAATCGAACATATTCGAAATGAATCAGATCACCCCTATGTTCCCATTATGATGGTCACCAGTGAGTCTAACAATGCTCGCCTTGAACACATGCAGCAGGCTGGCGTATCAGCGATTTGTGATAAGCCCTTTGAAGCTGCAACTGTCAAACAACTGTTATCGAGAATAATGAACTAAGTCAGATTTTGCTGATGATTGAGAGACAATTCCGGTAGATTATCAGCAGGCTCTAACTTAAATACTTGTCCATAAAAATTTAGTTCAGCTTCTAATGCTAGCTGAATATTTTCCTGTTTTCTAAAACCGTGCTGCTCCCCTTTCAACATAATTAATGCATGTGGGATTTGCTTTTCATTTAAAGCATCAGCCATCGCAATTGATTGGGCAGGAGGAACAACAGCATCCTCATCACCTTGTAACAGCAGTACAGGACAATTAAATTTATTGGCATGATTTATAGGTGAACGGGAATGATAAATAGCTTCAGTCTCTGACCATGGGCCAATCATACTATCTAAATATCGCACTTCAAATTTATGTGATTCTTTTACTAAACAACTGAGATCAGCAACCCCATATCGACTTACTCCAGCTGAAAATAAAGAATAATTTGTCAATGCGCAATAAGTCGTATAACCACCAGCACTACCACCTCGAATTGCTAGTCGCTTAGGGTCAACACTTCCTCGCTCTACAAGATATTTAGCGGCGTTGACACAATCCTCAACATCTACAACTCCCCAATTGTGAACCAATCGGTCACGATAATCTCGACCATATCCAGTGCTTCCACCGTAGTTAACATCAACGACAGCAAACCCTCTGTTAGTCCAAAACTGGATACTACTGTTAAATTCTGCGGAGGCTGCTGCAGTTGGCCCACCATGACTCATAACAATCAATGGTGGTTTTTCTTCCTCTAACCCCTGAAATTTATCATTCATCGGAGGATAATAGAAAGCATGTGCATTTTTGTCATTTTCTGTAGGAAATTTAATTGCTTCAGCTACAGAAATACTTTCCTCTGAAAGCATCAATTGTTTTGGTTCACTAATGATTGTCGCTTTGTGTGTTGTTAAATCCCA
>JAAGZM010000416.1 GCA_024206355.1 Gammaproteobacteria bacterium
TACTATCCTATACTATCCTATACTAATAGTTACTAATACTATCCTATACTAATACTATCCTATACTAATACTATCCTATACTAATAGTTACTATCCTATACTAATACTATCCTATCCTATACTAATACTATCCTATACTAATACTATCCTATAATAATACTATCCTATACTATCCTATACTAATAGTTACTATCCTATACAAATACTACCCTCTCCTATACTACCCTATACTAATAGTTACTATCCTATCCTATACTATCCTATACTATCCTATACTAATAGTTACTATCCTATACTAATACTATCCTATACTAATACTATCCTATACTAATACTATCCTATACTAATACTATCCTATACTAATACTATCCTATCCTATCCTATACTATCCTATACTAATACTATCCTATACTATCCTATACTAATACTATCCTATACTAATACTATCCTATACTATCCTATACTAATACTATCCTATACTAATACTATCCTATACTAATACTATCCTATA
>JAAGZM010000417.1 GCA_024206355.1 Gammaproteobacteria bacterium
AAAGATGGTGTTAGACTGATTGCCGAAACAAGAATGTATCACCCTAATATTAAAATCATCGCTATCTCTGGAGGATGTTCTTTCTTCTCATTAGCATTTTTAGAGGCTGCAAATAAGCTAGGAGTCGCATATAGATTAGCTAAACCCTTTCAAGGTGAACAACTTATTTAATTGATTGATAAGTGTTTTAACTAACTGTTTTAATATTTATTCAATAGATATCAAAAATTTTCAAATAAAGCCCTTCAAACCCTTGCAATCGCTGCAACTATCTGGTTAAATTGCGCGCTTCTAAAGTCAACAGCTTCTGATAGAAAATGCGGGAGTGGTGAAATTGGTATACACGCTGGTTTTAGGTACCAGTGCCGTGAGGCGTGAGAGTTCGAGTCTCTCCTCCCGCACCATTTTCAAATCATAGTTGTTGAAGCAATTCTTGGCATAGCTATTTATCATAAACTTTTAGCTGTAACCTGTTTATGTATAAGAAATGGCTGAATAAATTTAATCAGTAAAATGAATGGGTAGTAAAGTCCCAATTTGAGGTGTAATTCCATGCAAGTTTCTGTAGAAACAACTACCGGTCTTGAGCGTAAAATGACTATCAGCGTCCCAGCAGATATTATTAATAATGACGTTAATAAAAAATTACAAAATTTAGCACGTACTCAAAAATTAGCTGGATTTAGACCTGGTAAGATCCCAATGTCTGTTGTTAAAAAGCGTTTTGGTGGACATGTACGTCAGGAAGTCATGCAAGATGTTATGCAACGTTCATACTACGAAGCAATAAGCCAGGAAAAATTACAACCTGTTGGCCAACCAATGATTGCTCCAGGTGAAATTGAAGCTGGTAAAGATTTTGAATTTACCGCTACTTTTGAAGTTGCCCCTGAAGTAACTGTTAATGACTTTAGTAAGTTGAATATAGAAAAGCCAGTTTCTGAAATTACTGACAAAGATTTAGATAAAATGCTAACTATGCTACAAAAGCAGCGTGGAACCTGGGAACCTATTAAGCGAATGGCTAAAAAAGAAGATATGGTTATTATCGACTTTGATGGTTCGGTTGACGGTGAATCATTTGAAGGTGGAAGTTCTGAAGACTTTTCACTCATATTAGGTTCTGACTCAATGATTCCTGGATTTGAAAAGCAACTTCTTAAAGTGAAGAAGGGTGAAGAGCGTGAATTAGAAGTGACTTTTCCTGAAGACTACCATTCAGAAACTGTTGCTGGTAAAGATGCAATCTTTAAAGTGGTTGTTAAAGAAGTAAAAGGTATGAAGCTACCTGAGCTTGATGATGATTTTTCTAAGCATTTTGGAATCGAAGAAGGCGGCATAGAAAAGTTGAAAGAAGAAATTAAAAATAATATGCAGCGTGAACTCGATACTACGCTTAAGAGTAAAGCTAAAGGCAATGTTCTTGATAGCTTGAAAGATAGTAATGAAGTTGATTTGCCAAAAGTTTTGATTGATCAAGAAATCGAAAGTATACGTCAACAAACATTGGATCGGTTTAGCCAGCAAAATGGTGGTAATACAGCTGATCTACCTGAAATGCCAGCTGCTTTATTTGAAGAACAAGCGAAAGCACGTGTTAAGTTAATGTTATTGGTCACTGAAATTATTAAAGTTAATGGCATTAAAGTAGACCCCGATCGGGTTCGCTCAACCATTGAAGCCGCATCTGCAGCTTATGATGAGCCTCAAGAAATGGTTAACTGGTATTATTCGAACCAGGAGCTATTACAGCAGGTTGAATCGAGCGTACTCGAAGAGCAGGTTGTTGATTTCATTCTCGAGTCTGCAAAGGTAACTGAAAAAAGCTGTGATTTTGACGAGTTGATGAACAAACAGGCCTAACATTAACCAGTGTTTTTTTGTTATGCTATTTTAAATTTCTAGCTAACTAATTTTGGAAGAACTGTAAATGAATGATTTATTCGGTATGGAAACAAAAAATCTAGGACTTATTCCTGTTGTTGTAGAACAAACAGCGAAAGGAGAGCGTTCCTACGACATTTATTCTCGCTTATTAAAAGAGCGTGTCATCTTTTTAGTAGGTCCTGTGGATGATCAGGTAGCTAATTTGGTGGTTGCTCAGTTATTATTTCTTGAGTCAGAAAATCCAGATAAAGATATTTCTCTCTATATTAACTCACCAGGTGGTTCGGTGACGGCTGGAATGTCAATATATGACACTATGCAGTTTGTTAAACCTGAAATTAGCACTTTATGTATTGGACAAGCTTGTAGCATGGGCGCATTCCTACTTACAGGTGGAGCAAAAGGAAAGAGATTTGCACTACCTAACTCTCGTATGATGATCCATCAACCTTTAGGTGGTTTTCAGGGTCAGGCTTCTGATATTGAAATTCATGCTAAAGAAATTTTAGCTCTCAAAGAGAAGCTCAATCAGATAATGGCAGACAACACTGGGCAAGATATGAAAGCGATCTCTAAAGACACAGATAGAGACAACTTCATGAGTTCAGATGATGCTGTCAAATACGGTTTGATTGATAAAGTATTAAATACTAGAGATTAAAAAGTGTGCTAGCAGGGTGATTTTACGTTGTTAGCGTCACTAATTAGCTAAAAAGTCCATTTTTTACTAACTCACCCCTTGCACAATTCTAAAAATCATTGAAAAATAGACATATTAGTATTTATGTAATCTGAATAAGGATAATCGATGAGTGATAATCGAAAACAAAGTTCTGACGATAATGGAAAATTACTCTACTGTTCTTTTTGTGGAAAGAGTCAGCATGAAGTAAGAAAACTGATAGCAGGACCATCTGTATTTATCTGTGATGAATGTGTCGAGTTGTGTAATGACATCATTCGTGAAGAAGTTCAAGAAACAATTACTGAATCTGAAGAAGCTCGTTTGCCAAAGCCATTAGAAATTCATACATCACTTAATGAATACGTAATAGGTCAAGAGTTTGCGAAGAAAGTTTTGTCGGTTGCAGTTTATAATCATTATAAACGTCTAAATTATGATGAACGAAATGCAAAAAATAACGAAGACGTGGAACTTGGTAAAAGTAATATTTTATTATTGGGTCCAACTGGTAGTGGTAAAACCTTACTGGCAGAAACACTTGCTCGATTGTTGAATGTGCCATTCACTATTGCTGATGCAACAACATTAACCGAAGCGGGTTATGTTGGTGAGGATGTTGAAAATATCATCCAAAAGTTATTGCAAAAGTGTGATTATGATGTTGATAAAGCTCAAAATGGTATTGTTTACATCGATGAGATTGATAAAGTTTCGCGTAAGGCGGAAAATCCTTCAATTACTCGTGATGTGTCTGGTGAAGGTGTTCAACAGGCCCTTTTGAAGTTAATTGAAGGAACTGTTGCTTCTATTCCTCCTCAAGGTGGTAGAAAGCACCCTCAGCAAGAATTTCTCCAAGTAGATACCTCTAATATTCTATTTATCTGTGGTGGTGCATTTGCAGGCCTTGATAAAATTATCAGAAACCGCTCTGAAAAAGGTGGCATTGGTTTTTCTGCTGAAGTTCATAGTAAAGATGAAACGAAGACATTTGGTGATTCTTTAAAAGAGGTCGAACCAGAAGATTTAGTGAGGTATGGTTTGATTCCAGAATTTGTTGGTCGATTACCTGTTATCGCTATATTAGAAGAGTTGGATGAGTCTGCACTTATTCAGATCCTCAAAGAGCCAAGAAATGCACTAACTAAACAATATAACCGCCTCTTTGAAATGGAAGGCGCAACGTTAGAGTTACGAGATGATGCACTAGCAGCGATTGCGCGCAAGGCAATGAAGAGACAAACAGGTGCTCGTGGATTACGATCTATTCTTGAGGATGTATTACTTGAAACGATGTATTCATTACCTTCAGCAGAGGGCGTAACGAAAGTAGCGATTGATGGAGCTGTTATTGATGGTGAGTCAGAACCCTTGTTGATTTATGAGAACAGCGAAATGCCACAGGACAAGATCGCATCTTCAGAGTAATTTATGACTTTTTAACAACATCCTCCCATGATTTTATATTTTGTCTTTTTTCAATGTTAGGTTGAAGGATGGTGAAATATACCCATATACTACAGTACACCTATGAAATTTTTCGTTTATACTTAAACGATGATTTCAAATAATTAATATTCAGAGAATTTGAATAATGGAAGAAATATTGGCTGTTAATGATTTTCCTGTTTTACCACTACGTGATGTCGTTGTATTTCCACGTATGGTTATTCCTCTTTTTGTCGGCAGAGATCGATCGATTTCTGCGTTAGAGCTGGCTACAAATGCAGATAAGCAAATCTTACTTATTGCGCAAAAGTTAGCCGGTGAAGATAGTCCAACAGCTAAGAATGTTTTTAAGGTTGGATGTCTTGCGAATATCCTACAGTTATTAAAACTACCTGATGGAAATGTTAAGGTTTTAGTGGAAGGTGTACGCCGCGTAGAAATCACCAACTTTCATGAACAAGATGATGTATTGACTGCAACAATAAATCCTGAAGTAGGTGAAATTTTACCTGCTGAAGATGAGCAGCTACTTCTACGTAAGTTGCTTTGTACTTTTGAGAACTATGTTAAATTACATCGTAAAATTCCCCAAGAGATACTTAGCTCACTCACTGGTATTGAAGATCCTAGTCGTTTGACTGACACTATTGCAGCACACTTACAACTCAAAGTTAGCCAAAAACAAGAAATCTTGGAAATGCAAGATGTTAGCCTCAGGGGTGAGCATTTAATAGGATTGATGGATAGTGAAATTGACATGCTACATCTTGATAAAAAAATTCGGACGCGTGTTAAAAAGCAAATGGAAAAAAGCCAGCGAGACTATTACCTTAATGAGAAAATGAAGGCGATACAAAAGGAATTGGGTGAAACAGAAGAAGGTAAAAGTGAATTTGAAGAACTTGAACAAAAAATACAAGATTCCGGCATGTCTAAAGAAGCATTAAAAAAGACTAATGCAGAATTTAAGAAATTGAAAATGATGTCCCCCATGTCTGCTGAAGCGACAGTGGTTAGAAGTTATATCGATTGGATGCTAAACATTCCTTGGAAGAAAAAATCAAGAGTTCGTAAAGATTTGGCTGGGGCTGAAAAAATTCTTGAACATGATCATTACGGTTTAGAAAAAGTTAAAGAGCGCATTCTTGAGTATCTAGCGGTACAGCAAAGGGTCAATAAGCTAAAAGGACCTATATTGTGCCTCGTAGGACCTCCTGGAGTAGGAAAGACCTCTCTTGGTGAGTCTATTGCGAAATCAACGGGAAGAAAGTTTATTCGTATGTCTCTCGGTGGTGTTAGAGATGAAGCTGAAATTCGTGGTCATAGAAGAACTTATGTTGGTTCTTTACCTGGAAAGATAGTACAAAAAATGGCAAAGGTTGAAGTTAAGAACCCAATGTTCTTGCTTGATGAGATAGATAAGATGACCAGCGATATGCGAGGTGATCCTGCTTCTGCTTTATTAGAGGTTTTAGATCCTGAACAAAATACAACCTTCAATGATCATTATCTCGAAGTTGATTATGATTTATCAGATGTTATGTTTGTAGCGACGGCTAATACAATGAATATTCCAGCTCCTTTATTAGACAGGATGGAAGTTATACGTTTGTCTGGTTATACCGAAGATGAAAAACTTAATATTGCAACGCGATATTTATTGCCTAAACAAATGGAGAATAATGGTCTTAAGGATAATGAGTTAAGCATTGATCAAAAAGCCATACTCGATATTATTCGATACTACACTCGCGAAGCTGGTGTTAGAGGATTAGAAAGAGAGCTTGCAAAAGTTTGTCGTAAAACAATCAAACAAATAATGCTGAGTGCTAGAACTAAATCGAAGAAAGCTAAATCTGTAAAAGTCACACCAAAGAATTTAGGTAAATACTTAGGTGTTCGTCGAGCTGATTACGGTAAAGCCAGTGAAAAATCAGAAGTTGGTCAGGTAACTGGACTTGCTTGGACAGAGGTTGGTGGTGAATTGCTAACTATTGAGACGGTTGCAAATGAAGGTAAAGGCAAAACTACTTTCACTGGCTCTTTAGGCGATGTAATGACTGAATCTATTCAGGCGGCATTAACTGTTGTACGATCTCGTGCTGATATTCTTGGTATCAATAAAGATTTTTACGAAAAAACAGATATTCATGTGCATGTTCCTGAAGGAGCCACTCCAAAAGATGGGCCAAGTGCAGGAATAGGTATGTGTACTGCAATTGTATCATCATTAACAGGAATAGCTGTTTCATCTAATGTGGCGATGACAGGTGAGATTACTCTCAGAGGTGAAGTATTACCTATCGGTGGCTTGAAAGAAAAGTTACTTGCTGCTCATCGTGGTGGCATTACTCATGTGATAATACCGAAAGAAAACGAACGTGATCTTGAAGAAATACCAGGAAAAATTAAAAAAGATATCAAAATTTCACCTGTCCAATGGATAGATGATGTATTGGAAATAGCACTTGTTCAGAGGGCGGTGCCTTTGATCAGTGATACAGTTTTAACGGATAATAAATCGTCAAATGAAGTTAATGCTCATTAGTAAAAATTATTTCTGTTGACAAATCAATAAAAGTGTAAATCTCTTTTGATGAATAAATAGGCATTTTTTGTTAAAAAAAGCCATATTTTTCGTGGCTTTTAAGAGAATTTGCATTTTTATCAGATCTTGCTTGACAGGTTGTTCTGACTGTTGGTATAAACACTACACCGCACATGGAGGCAGAATAATAATCAGCAGAATAATCTCTGATATTACTGCCAAAAATATAATTAATCTCTTTAAGGGGAACTTTTGTGAATAAATCTGAATTGATTGATGCTATTGCATCTGAAGCTGACATTTCTAAAGCATCGGCAGGTCGTGCTCTTGACTCTATGTTAAGTTCTATTACTGGTGCACTTAGCAATGGTGATTCTGTATCTTTAGTTGGTTTTGGTACTTTTAGTGTTAAACAACGTGCTGCACGTACTGGTCGTAATCCACAGACTGGTGCAACAATCCAAATTAAAGCTGCTACTGTACCTGGCTTTAAAGCTGGTAAAGCTCTTAAAGAAGCAGTTAATAAGTAATTAATTGCGTTTTGCTTGGCAGAAAGGTTCTATTTCTGTCAAGAATAAATCTTCTAGTATTGAATTGTATTGCTTTTAAGGCAAGACGATAATATGTTGGAAGATATAAATTTCGGAGCGGTAGTTCAGTTGGTTAGAATACCGGCCTGTCACGCCGGTGGTCGCGGGTTCGAGTCCCGTCCGCTCCGCCAGAATTTAGGAAAAGCGCGCCTGAAGGCGCGCTTTTCTGTGTTTGAACAAATCACTGAGATATAGTCTAATGTTGGAAAGTATACGAAACCGATCTAACGGCCCAGTTGCAAAATTTATTATTGGTTTAATCATCGTACCATTTGCGTTTGCAGGTGTTTATTCTTATATGAATGTTAATACCTCTAACTCAGTAGCAACTGTTAATGGAGACGAGATTTCTTTAATGGAGTTTGATCGTTCCTATCGGTTGCAACAGCAAAATTGGGGTGAAAACTTTGATAAATACTTCAATACAGATGAACGTTTGCAGCAATTTAGACTCAATGTTCTTCAGCAATTAATAAATAAACGATTATCTTCTCAAGCAATTGGCGATATGGGTCTTCGAACTAGCGACAACCAACTACGACAAGTTATTATTAACACTGTTGAATTTCATAATGAAGAAGGTGTATTTGATAAAGATCGTTATCAGATGTTGCTTCAATCCAATGGTTATACAAAACAGCTTTATCAAAATGACCGAAAAAGCGATATGGCTGCAAATCAATTTATGAGTGCATTGCAAGAAAGTAACTTTGTTTTGAAAAGTGAATTAGCATTAAACACTCGATTAGAAAATCAAACACGTGATATTGATTATTTAATCATCCCACAAGATTATTATCTCCAACAAGTTGACTTATCTGGCGAAGAAGGCGAGCAAGCAATTAGTTCGTACTATGAAATGAATAAGAGCCGGTTTGCAATACCAGAGAAAGTGAGTATTGAATATATTTATATAACTAAAAGTTCTGGAGCAAATATTACAATATCTGATGGACAAATTGCAGAATACTATGAAGATAATATTAGTAATTTTGAATCGACAGAACGAAGAAAAGTTGCTCACATTTTAGTAGCAGTTGACATTGATGCTGACCAATCAACAGTGGGTATAGCTGAATCAAAAATTAATAATTTTGCTTCACGAATTCAGGCTGGTGAATCATTTGAAGAAATTGCTAAGCAAGGATCTGAAGATACCATGTCTGCAGAATCTGGTGGTGATCTAGATTGGATTGAAGCAGGCATGATGGATGAGGCATTTGAAAATGCAGCGTTTAGTTTGCAGGAAGCTGGTTCAATTTCTAAGGTAGTTAAAACAGACTTTGGTTTTCATTTAATCAAATTATTAGAAATAGAAAGTGGTGAAGCTAAACCTGTTGAAGAACTTAAGGAACAAATTACTTCTATATTACAAGAGCAAATTGTTGAAGATAAATATTTTGACTTGAAAGACATTATTCGCGAAAAAGTGTTTGAAGTTTCTGATTCCTTATCCGAAGCTGCTGATGAGAATAGCCTAACAGTCAGAAAGAGCGGTTTCTTTGATCGACAATTCGGTATCGGTTTACCTGTTGAGTTGCAGAATCAGCCAAATCTTATTGATATAGCATTTTCTGATGACGTGCTTTACCAAGGTATGAATTCTGAGTTAATTGAGCTCAGTGATGGAAATGCTGTTGTTTTGCGGTTATTAGAGCATCAGGAATCTGGTACAACACCGTTAGCCGATGTTAATGAGGAAATTACTACTCTCTTAACACAACAGCAAGCTCGTGATGCTATAGAGCTTCAGGGTAATGAAATAATTACTGCCTTAGAAGAAGGGCAGAGTGCTGATGATGTGATGACTATCCTACCAGAAGGTGTTCCAGCCACTTGGAAACAACAGTTAGCTTTAGGTCGTAAGGGAACTGAGGTTGATGCGCAACTAAGGGATAAAGTGTTTAAAATACATGCCCCAAGTGAAAATTCAGCAGTGTTTAAAGGCGTGTTACTTAGTTCAGGTGATTTTGCAGTGATTAAGCTTTCTACCGTTACTGAAGGTGCTATTGCTGATCCTGAAGGTAGTGAAGATAACAAAATGTCAGAGCAATTTAATCGGTTTCATACACAGGCAGAGTTATACAATTATTTAAAGTACCTTGATGGAAAAGCTAGCATTAGTCGTACTATTGCAAATGCTGATCAGGTGCAGTAATAAACCTAGGATCCTCAGTTGACCGGCTCTGACTTATGGTTATTTATTTCAAAACAGCAACTTACAGAAGGATTAGTATTCACCCATTGAGTGAGTTTGCCTACACATTTGATTGCACGTTTTTTAGACT
>JAAGZM010000418.1 GCA_024206355.1 Gammaproteobacteria bacterium
ATTAGCTGATTATGCAGTTGCAGGTGTAACTGGAGTAACCACAGATAATTTAGCTGCTGTAAATGCAGCAATTGATGCAGTAGAAGGAACAGAGGCTGATACAGTTGCTGAAATCCAGACTATAGTTGATGGCGTAATAGACGCAATAGGCATAATCTCTGACTATGCAGCAGATAATACTGCTACTACACCTACAGTAGCTAATTATGCAACTGCAGGCGTAATTGGAGTAGAGGCAGGTAATTTAGATGCTGTAAATGCAGCGATTGATGCAGTAACTGGAGTAGACGCTGATACAGTTGCTGAAATCCAGGATATAGTTGATGGCGTTATAGGTCCTGTTGCGGATGCAGGTGTTGCTCAATTTGTAACCGAAGGAGATACAGTAAATCTGGATGCCACTAATTCAACAGATGATGTGGGCATCACTAGTTATCTTTGGGTACGAATCGATGGAGCGGGTATTACTACTAATTTAAATAATGATACAATCGAACAGCCAACGTTTACAGCACCAGTAGTAACAGCAGCAGAAACAGTTACTTTTCAATTGACAGTAACGGATGGTGGTGGACTTACTGATACTGCAACCGTTAGTATCGCTATAGTCCCTGTGATTAACCAACTAATCAATGATACTGGTCTTACATTATGTGCTAATTATGTTACTTCAGGTGGAGGGAAATCTGTTTCTGAGGATTGCACCGATATTATTGATGTCAATGGCAATGCAATCCCCGAAGGTCAGGATGCTGATTATGGTCGAGATACTAGTGCTAATGATGATAGTGATGGCAGTGCTGGGTTTAGCTTTACTAAGCTTGATGCTAATGGAGACCCATTAGCTCAGTCAGCCCTTAGTTGGAGTTGTGTCAAAGATAATGTCACAGGGCTAATTTGGGAGGTAAAGACTACTGATCTTGGTTTGCAAGACATAAACAATACCTACAGTTGGAACAATAGTTCTGGCACCAATGATGGTGGAGGTGTAGGCACAGCTGATGATGGTAGCGGTGCCACCTGCAATAATGTCGGAAATTGCGATACTGAAAAGTATGTTACCGCTGTAAATGGCGCGGGCTTGTGTGGTGCAACAGATTGGCTATTACCAACAAGGGAACAACTACTCTCTATTGTTGGCTACAGTAATGCTCTTAGTGTCACATATATAGATACAAACTATTTTCCTAATAATTCAGTAGATAGCAGTTATTGGACGTCGTCGCCACGAAATAGCACCTTATCGTGGTATCTCAATTTCACTAATGGCTATCTTTTTTACGAAGCTAAGAGCAACCTCTATCGAGTCAGGTTGGTTCGCAAACCCTGACAGTGATTGGTTTTTGGGTTTCACAAGGGAAATATCAATGGACTATCGACAATTGCCAATTTGGCGTCAGGTAAATCAATTGTTGATAGCCATTGAAGTTGCGGTTAGATATTTCCCTCGTTATCACAAATATACATTGGGAACAGAATTGTGAATAAAGCAATGAGAATATGTCAGGTTATCCATCGAGTGGTTACCCGTAAAAGTAGTAAGTATAAATTATTACAACAGTTATCAGAATTAATTGATGATATTAAACGGCAAGTACAAATTGCAATAGTGATACACTTTTAACTATGGCTTCATAATTATTAAGGAATTGAATATGACTACTAAGAAAATCAATATTATGTTACTCAGTATTATTGTAATATTCTCAGGGCAACTGCAAGCAGCATGTAACACAAGTGATTTTACAGAGTCAACCCCAACTAGCAGCTTTACTACCAATGGTGATGGTACTGCAACAGATCTTCAAACGGGTTTAATGTGGATGCGTTGCGCCATTGGTCAAACCTGGGATGTAGGTCTAACAGATTGTAGTACGGGTTCCCCTATAGGTTACGACTGGGAAGAAGCCCATGATGAAGCTGAGGCTTCCATTTTTGCAACATACACTGACTGGCGATTACCGAATATAAAAGAATTGTCTTCTATTGTAGAAGTCGCTTGTAACACACCCGCACTTAATGAAGATATATTTCTTAATTTATCAGGTTCATCCACATATGGAACATGGAGGTCGTCGACGTTCAATCACTTGGATCCTGGCTCTCAGTTGGTTATAAATATACAAGCAGGCATAATTACTGCGATTGATACAGATGAAAACGGTTTTGTCAGATTGGTTCGCGGCGGAGATTTATAGTCAAATTTGTTGTATGGCTCTCCAAAATATAATAACTGGTATTTTAGCTAATAAGAAAAAATGTCTTTCTAACAAAAATATTTAACACTGTGATAATTTTGTTTGAATGAAATTTATTGGCTTGTAAATAAAGATTAAATAGGTTTTCCTAGCTCAGACAGCTCTCTATGCACAATATCAGGATCTTGAGTATTTAACTCTAATAATCGCCTCAGATGTGAAAAGCATTCTATATCGATATTTTCCCACTGCATACCCCAGTTAGATTCATCAAAATGGCAAATTTCGGCCTGCATTTTTATAGTAGCATCCTTACTCAGTACTAAGATAATGTCATAGATCTCATTAAGGATTGGCTTCGCTTCTTCGGGTGGTTTAATCAGTAGTCCTTTGAGAGAAATATCCTCAAGTTCAGCATTCCACAGCTGTTCATTTTGACTGACAATAATGTCCGCAAGAAAAGGAATGCGTTGATAATGTAGACGTTCAACTGTTGTCATAAAATGCCTCTCAACTAACTTAGTTATCTTTAGTATAACGTATTGAATAAAATCAACAAGTTAATGAGATTAGTCATTATTCTCGAATAACCAAGTCCTTAGCAATATTTCTTTCGAACTCTCTATATTTTATGCTCCTTATACTTGAAATAGCTATATCACTGTGTTAGTTTGATTTCTTTCGAACGATCGTTCGGTCGAAGGCAAATAAAAAAGACAAATAAAAGATATATAACTAGGAGAGAGTAATGTTGCCAATTAAGGCTTGGGGAAAATATTTTGTCGCAATTGATCAGCCACTTGAGAAACGTGAGTTTACTATCGATGAGATATCAGATGATGAAGTTGTGGTGCAGGTTGCAGGTTGTGGACTTTGCCATACTGATTTGGGGTTTATGAATGGCTCGGTTCAAACTAAGCATGAATTACCACTACTACTAGGCCATGAAATTAGTGGAATAGTAGTTGAAGCCGGCGCAAACTTTAATCACCTACAAAATAAAAATGTGATTATTCCTGCTGTTTTGCCCTGCGGCGAATGTGAGTTATGTGAAGCAGAGCGAGACAATATTTGTCTTCATCAAAAAATGCCTGGAAATGATTTTGATGGTGGATTCGCATCCCATATCAAGGTTCCTGCAAAATTTTTATGTGAACTACCAGATGATTTAGGTGACTTTGAACTCGCTCAACTTTCGGTCATAGCCGATGCTATTACTACTCCCTATCAATCCCTTATGCGAAGCAAGTTAAAGTCTGGCGATTTGGCAATAGTTATTGGTACAGGTGGCGTAGGTTTATATATGGTTCAGCATGCTAAAAATGCTGGAGCAACTGTTATCGCTCTAGAGTTAGATCAGGAGAAGCTTGATACAGCAATTGCTCAGGGTGCTGACTATGGGATCTGTACTCGAGATATGGATGAACGAGCTATCAAAAGTGAAATTCGGGGTTTAGTGAAGACACATGGCTTGCCCAAAACACAATGGAAAGTCTTTGAAAACAGTGGTAGTGCAGGGGGGCAGAAAGTTGCTTTCTCATTATTAAGTTTTGCTGGCACTGTTGGCATTATTGGCTTCACAATGGATAAGCTGACAATCCGTTTATCCAATATCATGGCATTTGATGCTGATGTATTTGGTAACTGGGGATGTCGACCAGCTTATTACAAACCGGTTGTTCAAGATGTTTTAGATAAGAAAATTAACCTATTGGATAACATTGAATTGTATCCATTATCAAAAATGAATGATGTGCTCGAACTTTCCAAAGCACATAAATTAACAAAACGCGCAATTTTAGTACCTGACGAATTACTTTAACCTTTAACATTTATAGGAAGGACAAGAGAAATATTATGAAAAATCATCACATTGTTGAAAAGATTGAAAACAAAGACATTATTGTTGAAAAAAGACCTCTAGTTGACGCTAAAGGTAACGAAGTAGAAGGCTTGTATAACAGCTGGATTTTCTTAAATAATCCAACCCAATATAATTCTTATACTACTCAGGCAGTTAAAGAAATTATCCTAGCTTTCCGTGAAGCATCTTGCGACAGAAGCATTGTAGCAGTTATCTTTACCGCTGTTGGCGATAAAGCATTTTGTACGGGTGGTAATACCAAAGAATACGCAGAGTATTATGCAGGTAACCCACAAGAATATAAGCAATATATGCGCCTGTTCAATGACATGGTAACGGGTATCTTAACCTGTGATAAGCCCGTTATTAATCGTGTTAATGGTATGCGAATTGGTGGTGGTCAGGAAATTGGAATGGCATGTGACTATTCTATTGCAGCTGATACTGCACGCTTTGGTCAAGCTGGTCCTAAGCATGGCTCTGCACCAGACGGCGGCTCTACCGATTTTCTACATCTTTATGTAGGCATGACAGGAGCAATTGAGTCTTGTACCCTTTGCGATCATTGGTCAGCACATGCAGCGGTTCATATTGGTTTAATCAACAAAATTATCCCTTCGTTAAAGGATAAAGATGGTAACTATATCAGTAATCCTTTTGTATCAACTGATATTGCAGATGACTGGGGAAATCCAGCATTTGGTGCGTTCAAG
>JAAGZM010000419.1 GCA_024206355.1 Gammaproteobacteria bacterium
ATAACAAATAAACCTGTAATTTGACCACCCCAAAATTCTTCATCATCTACATTTTCTACTGTGTTAAATGCTGGACCAGTGTTTAGAATTGTATCACCAGAACTAGCCTCTACCCAAGACTCTTGATAAACACGATCAAAAATTCCAGAATTTTGTCCATAATATACTGTCGCGCGAAGTGCAAAAACATCATCTATAACAGGAATATTAAAAGAAGCATCGAAACTACTATTAGTATCGCCATCTTCCACATCAGAAGCGGTAAAATGTATCGCTCCTTCTTCACCCGAAAGATCGGGCTTTACAGTAATCAAACGAATTGTTCCACCCATGGATTTAGCACCATAGAGTGAGCCTTGAGGCCCACGCAATACTTCAACTCGTTCAATATCCATAACTCGCGGCAATAAAGATGCGCTCACCGGAGTGTCATCAATATAAAAACCTGTTGTATTTGTACCAAATACACCACGAATAGACGGTGAGCTAGAATCAAATCGGCCATCCGCTTCATAAGCCATGCCTAAGTTTGGAACTTTTACGGCAAAATCAAGCAAGGAGTTTGCACCCATTCGCTCTAATTCAGTCTCACCAATTGCTGTCACAGAAATACCTGATTCCTGTAATGTTTCTGAGCGTTTCGATGCTGTAATGACTATAGTTTCTAAACCTGAAGCCTCTTCTTCTGCTGCATCAGCGGCAAAAGCGGTCGTTGATACAGACGCTGCAAGTATTGCGCTAATAGCAACAGCGAGTGATTTTTTGGTTTGTTTCATGTGTTTCCCTCTTTCTTAATTTAAAAAAATACCAAAGATATTTATATTATTTTTGTGGATCTGATCCTATCTTCAGTTAGTATCACCTAGTGAATCAGATAAAGTATTACATTTCTTGGGCTAAAGCTAACAAAATATTGACCAAAAGGGGTTTTTTTTCAATTTAATAGGAAAAATTATCAAATTCTGAATGATTTACCTCGAAAATGGGCAATTATTTCTTGTTTTTCATTGGTTACCGTTATGTCATATAGGCCTGTGCGTCCCGTTAAGGTTCTTTCTAGAGCCACAGCAGTAAGAATGTTACCTGTTTTCCCAGGGCGAACATAGTCAATCGTACAACCTTGAGCAACAGCATCAAAGTCATAGCTGTTACAGGCATAAGCAAAAGCAGAATCCGCTAAGGTATAGATAAACCCTCCATGACAAATACCGTATGCATTTTGCATAGTATCAAGTACTTCCATAGTCATTTTGGAATGACCAGCATCTGCACTTATGAGTTTAATACCCATTAGCTTAAGTGCTGGATCTTTCTTATATAATGACTTTAAATCCATTTTTTACTCAACCGTAACTGATTTGGCCAGATTTCTTGGCTGATCAACATCTGTCCCTTTAATAACGGCAACATGATAGGAAAGTATTTGCAATGGTATAGTAAACACAATGGGGCAAACCCAATGGCCACCGCCCTCTAATTGGATAAATGTCTCACCCTTTGCAGGTTCAATATTGTGTACCTTATCAGCAAACACAAATAATTGCCCACCACGAGCACGAACTTCTTCGAGATTGGATTTTAATTTATCATGGAGCTGATTGTTCGGCGCTACAGCAACAACTGGCATGTCGGCATCTACAAGCGCCAAGGGACCATGTTTTAATTCTCCAGCAGGATAGGCTTCAGCATGGATATACGAAATTTCTTTCAACTTAAGGGCGCCCTCCATTGCAATGGGGTACTGGGCACCTCGGCCTAAAAATAAAGTATGGTGTTTATCTGCAAAACTTTGAGCAAGTTTTTGAATGCCCTTATCGAGTTTCAAAGCATCA
>JAAGZM010000420.1 GCA_024206355.1 Gammaproteobacteria bacterium
CCAATACCTTCAATCCCGGCACAACCACCCGCTAATATAAGATGATCAACTTCACCATACTGGCTTGAAGAATAAAAGAACTGTAGAGCACGACTAACTTGTTGAACAATACCTTCTTTAAAAGGTTCGAGAACTTCAGGAAAATAATCATCTGGAAGCCCTCCTTGTTTCTTTGCCATTCCGGCTTCTTCATAAGAAAGACCATAACGACGCTGAATTTCTTCGGTTAACTGGGCACCACCAAAAATTTGTTCTCTCGTATAGATATTACTATTATTCTTCATCACACTCAAACTAGTCATTGTGGAACCGATATCCAAAACAGCGATAACCTGATCTTCTTCTTGACCAAGTATTTGATTACCAAGGACATCAAAGACTCTTTCCATGGCGTAGGCTTCAATATCGACAACCTTTGCAATCAATCCAGCAATCTCTAAAGCATCTTCTCGAGTTTCAATATTTTCAGAACGACTTGCTGCGAGTAGTACATCTACTTTCTCTGGTGCTTTTTCTGATTCTCCTAAAATTTCAAAATCTAAGGAAACTTCTTCGAGGGGATAAGGTATATACTGATCGGCTTCAACTTCTATCTGGGTTTCTATCTCGGCTTCACTGAAGCCTGCATCCAGTTGAATAATCTTAGTAATAACAGCAGACCCTGCAACGGCTACAGATGCATGTTTGCAACTTGTGCCTGAACGCCTCACACAACTCTTAATAGCTTCACCAACAGCTTCTACATCTTTTATGTTTCTTTCAACTACCACTTCAGGCGGTAA
>JAAGZM010000421.1 GCA_024206355.1 Gammaproteobacteria bacterium
GGGGGGTTAACGAGAAATTTTAGAAGCAGTTAACATGTCTCTTTTAGTACCAAACCCAGGCCTTCGGTCGATTTGAAAACCAGTACTGACCAAACCTCTCCTTACTAAACCTGCTACAGTATAAGTTGCCACACTAGCTAAAGGAGCAGATAGTCGATACATTTCAGTGTATAAATCGTTCTGCCACATTTCAGGATTTTTAGAAGGCGAAAAACCATCGAGAAACCAAGCATTAACCGAATCATCGATGCTGAAATTTAATTCAGGCATTACGGCTCTTACATCACCAAAAATTAAAGTAAGAACAACATTATCATCCTCAAAATTAATAGTGTGAGTGCCTTTATCTAATTTTGGATACTTTTCCAAAAGTTGCGACGAAAACATTGAAAGTTGCGATTGCCAATTCAACATAGATTTTTTCAGTTGAACAACATCCATAGGAAAAGCTTCAATCGAAACAAAATGAAGCTTATTCGTCTTTTCCATACCAAGTCTTTTCCACAACTGCCAAGTACTAAGAAAGTTAAGCCCACTACCAAACCCAGTTTCCATGATTTTGAAAGACTGATAACTTTTCATCTCACGCCATCGCTCAGCCAAGTCATTACCTTCAATAAACACATGACGAGTTTCCTCAATACCATCGACTAAAGAATAATAATGATCATTAAATTGACTAGAATAAGGATGATTTTGCTCATCCCAAACAAGTTGTGCAGCTTTAGTCGGTGAATTTGGCAATTATTTATCCCTTTATAACATATTTAGTGAACTGATCTTAACAGCTGAGCAATTCGCACGGATCTTATTCAAAGCGTATACCAAAAAACATATAAACAAGTGAACAAGCAAAACACTTGTAGTTCTAAATCACAGTGATAAACTTCACTATCAAATATTTAAAATCAATGTTGACGTATTAATGAAAATATTAGCTGATGAAAATATACCTCATGTCAAAGAACTTTTCTCTGAATTTGCAAAGATAGTTACCTGTGAAGGCAGATCAATCACTTCAGATATATTAGCAGATGTTGATGTTTTACTAGTCCGCTCAATCACTAAAGTCAATAATGAGCTCTTAGACGGCACAGCTGTACGCTTTGTTGGAACAGCTACAATTGGTATTGATCACATCGATACCAACTATTTGAAAGAACAGAATATAACTTATACCAATGCCCCCGGATGTAACTCAATTGCAGTAGCAGAATATATACTAAGTGGATTGCTAGTTGTTGCAGAAAAATATGATATTGACCTGCGAACCACCAAAGTAGGCATAGTTGGAGCAGGAAATGTAGGCACAGCTGTTTCAGAGCGATTAGATATTATTGGGATACCA
>JAAGZM010000422.1 GCA_024206355.1 Gammaproteobacteria bacterium
ATAAAGGCCGCCTAATAAGAAGCTGATATTAACCCATTGCCAACCTACACCAGCAAGCCATGAAAACAGTGGACGAGTGAGTATTTCAGAGGTCATATAACCTTCTGTTAAGGCTATTTTTAGAGTGCCTAGTGGCGTTGCGGTACTGTATCCATCAAACCCATTAATGAGTAGTTCTAGGCTGATACCTGATTGTGTGAGTCCTGTAAAGATGAGAGCAATTGTATCGATAAAACTCAGTGAATTTCCCCAAAGTTGACTGGCTGGCGACCAAGATGTCATCTGTACAGGGAAGGAGATAATTAATAGAACGTAGCCAACCATAGCAGGATTAAAGGGGTTATAGCCGAGTCCACCATAGAGATGTTTGGCAAAGGCGATAGCGAAGAATACACCTGTGACGGATATCCACCAAGGTACTAACGGGGGTAGAGCAATTGCCAATAAAAATGCAGTCACTAAGGCACTGTTATCTAATAATGCTTGTCGCCAGTCACGTTGGCGAATTTTTAATATCATTGCTTCAGTTGCAATCGCTGTGATTGATGCGATTGCAATATTTATGAATACACCCCAGCCAAAAAAGTAAAATAGCGCAAAAATACCGGGTAGACTTGCTAGTAGAACCTGTAACATCATTTGGTGCATGTTGGGTGAGTGGCTGCTTTTAAACATCTCGGTTACCTTTTAGTTTTGCTTTTTTCTTCGCCTGTACGCGAGCTAATGCATCAGCCACTGCCTGCTTATTAGGATCAACCGAATCATTTTTCTTTTTTGCCGCACGTTGTTTCGCTTTTTCATCACGTAGAAGCTGTTTCGCAAGTTCTTCATTTTCAAGACGTTGATTTCTAAAATCAAATCGCTGTTTTGCTTTATCAGATTTAACTTTTGCAGCAGATTGAGCTCTTAACTCTCCCTTAGTAAATCGATAGTAATCCACCAGTGGAATTTGACTTGGGCATACATAAGCACAGGCTCCACATTCGATACAGTCTAATAATTTAAAGTCTTTGGCTTTGTCAATTTCACCTGACTTGCTAAACCACAGTAATTGTTGAGGTAACAAAGAGGCCGGGCAAACTTCAGCACATTTACCACAACGAATACAGGGTTGCTCTGGCAAAGGCTTTGGAAATTCTTCAGCACTAGAAGCAATGATGCAGTTGCTAATTTTGCTAATAGGTCTATCGGGATCAGCGATGGGGAAACCCATCATCGGACCACCATGGATAAGTGTCTCGCATTTGGATTCATCCCATTGAGCAAACTCAAGAAGATAACGAATTGGGGTTCCAATGATCACCCGATAGTTCCCCGGGCGCGCGACGGCATCACCTGTAATTGTCACAATTCTGTCAATGAGCGGCTTATTGAATACTACTGCTTCATATACAGCTAGTGTAGTACCAACATTTTGAACTGTGTATCCCAAAGCTGAAGGAAAGCTTCCTGATGGCACTTGCTTGCCTGTGACAATTTCCAATAATTGACGTTCTCCACCACTGGGATAAAGAGTTGGGATTTCAATAACTTCTAGCTCAACATTAAATGGTGATGACTGCTGATATTGCTCAATTGCAGACGCCATGGTTTTAATGGCTTCAGGTTTATTATCTTCAATTGCGATTTGTATTATTTGGCAATTGAGGCTGCGTGCTAAAATGAGTGCACCTTCAAGTACTTCACATCCATAGTTACGCATGGTGAGATCATCACAGCTAATGTAAGGTTCACATTCGGCGCCATTAAGTAATAAAGTATGACTCTCTAAGCGACCGCTATCCAGTTTTTGATGGCTAGGAAATCCTGCGCCCCCAAGGCCAACAATGCCAGCAAGCTTGATAGTTTCTAATAATTGCTCAGGTTTTTGATCGAACCAATCTATCTTGGGATTTTCAGTGGCTGCAGTAGAATTATTGCAGTCATTATTACAATTTATGATGAGAACCAACTCATCAAGCTCTGAACGATTGGCAACAGGTCTATTGCAGATCTCGGCTATTTGACCATCTACTGGACTGTGTATCATTGCTGAAATAATACCTGTAGATTCAGCAATATTATCGCCGAACTTTATCTGATCACCTACATTCACAATAGCTTTAGCATCGGTAGCTGCATGCAAATTCAGCGGTATCATTAACTGTTCTGGAATTGGGCAAATCTGTAGATCAGTTACTGATGACTGAGATTTATTCTCCGGAAGATGTATCCCACCGGTTAATGAATATTTTGATTGGTGGATCACCGACATATTAAAGCACCTTCACAGGGATAAGTACTTCAGGTTGTGGAGGATGCCAGTTGCGTGCGGTAATTGGTATTACTTTAATATCAATACAATCAACGGGGCAGGGAGGAATACATAAATCACAGCCAGTACATTCGTCCTCGATCACCGTGTGCATGAACTTTGCGGCACCGACGATTGCATCAACTGGGCATGCTTGAATGCATTTGGTGCAGCCAATACATTCATTCTCTCTGATAAAAGCTACCGTAATACCTTCTTTTTCTTGAACGTTTTCGTCAAGTGCAACGATATCTCGACCTAGGAGATTAGCAAGTGCTTGGATACCTTGTTCTCCACCTGGAGGGCATTTATTTATCGCTTCACCTTTAGCAATAGCTTCTGCGTAGGGGCGACAACCTGGATATCCGCATTGTCCGCATTGGGTCTGGGGTAATAGATCCTCAATTTGATCTACAACTGGATTGCCATCGATCTTGAATTTTATAGCGGCATAACCCAATAAAATACCAAACATCATCGCCAAAGCAACGAGTGCAAGAATAGCAAGAAATAAGGTCATAGTTTAACGAGACCTGAAAAGCCCATAAAGGCTAGTGACATCAATCCTGCTGTAATTAGAGCAATTGATGCACCACGAAATGGTGCTGGTACATCGGCGACATCAATGCGTTCTCTCATCCCAGCGAAAAGGATGAGAACTAAAGAGAAGCCACAGGCTGCAGCGAATCCAAAAATGAGTGACTGAACGAAGTTATGATTTTCATTGATATTGAGTAGAGCAACTCCTAGCACAGCACAGTTTGTTGTTATTAAAGGTAAAAATATGCCTAGTACCTTGTGTAAAACAGGGCTGGTTTTATGCATCACCATTTCAGTAAATTGAACAACAACCGCGATAACAAGAATAAAAGAAAGTGTCTGTAGGAACTCAATTCCAAGTGGGACAAGTATCCACTGGTTGACTAAATAACTGAGTGCTGATGCCATTGTTAATACAAATGTGGTGGCGAAAGACATGCCTACAGCGGCATCAACTTTTGTTGAAACACCAAGAAATGGGCACAGGCCAAGAAACTTGACCAACACGAAATTGTTGACCAACACTGTTGCTATAAAAAGGAGTAGATATTCAGCCATAGCAGTTAGTCTGTCATTTATTTCGTATGAGTTCAAATTTTAGGCAAAAAAACTCACCTAAAGCCCTGATTTTTCTAAGGTTATTTGGTGTTCTTTAAGCCGTAATTGATAAATAATATTTGCTAGTCTGG
>JAAGZM010000423.1 GCA_024206355.1 Gammaproteobacteria bacterium
ATTTTTTTAACGAATAGTAGAGATTAACTTTCAACCGTTTCCCGATGCGGGTTGTTCGGATGATTCAGTCAACACAAGTGAGGTTTACCTTCGTCCACATCGCACGGCACGGTAACGTTGTAGTCAGTTGTGGTGAGATTGCCTTGGTCATAGGTTTAGGTGCGCATGAATCATTGTACCCATAGCGCCATCGATAAAGAGAATGCGTTGAGCAACTGTTTGCTCAAAAACTGACAAATTTGAAAACATATTATATTTTACTCAGTGTTTAACTAAAAAAAGCAGATAATTAGACAGAAGAATTATAGACATCTAGCAATATAGACGTCTATACTACCGTCTTTAAATATGAACATCAATTAATGGGTGAATTTTGACTCTAACACCATAAAAAAGGAAAACGCATCATGTCTAACTCAGTTAAAACCTATAAACATATCGACGGTTCACTTCTTGTGTCTTTACATAATCCTGCATCTGAAGCTTATGAGATAAAGATCAAAGTCCCTGAGTTTACTTTTCTTGGTGTGCAAGAGCAGCCTGATTTTGCGACTATTTATATGACCTTTTATCCCAATAAAAAGATCATTGAGCTTAAGGCATTAAAACAATACGTTTATCAGCTACGAAACATCGTCGTGTCTTACGAACGACTAATTAATATCGTTTATAACCATATGATAGAAGAATTTGATCCTGCAAGATTAAGACTAGTAATGAATTTCAATCCAAGGGGTGGTATTAGCTCAAAATTAACCATTGATTCAGATTGGAAAATACGTGGTGGCCAAGACATCTACCAAACTTGGGGTGAAGAAACTGAGACTTGGTTAGAAGCATAATTTGTAACTTCGGTGTCAGGCATTGTACACGGTACTGAATTTTTCTTTTTGGAAATGGTTAAATATAGTTTAACTTTGGAGGACTTTTTTGTTTTTTTTGTACATGATTTTTAGCAAAGCCTCTAAACCTTCTTTGCTTACCATCTGCCTGTATTCTGTGCGTTTACTGCTTACAAGGCTGATACCTTCTACTCTTACATCAATCAACTTCCATTGTTTTTGTCTGTCCAGATTCATTCTGTAGTCTACTGAAACTTTTAAACCTGCTGGTAGTTGTATCACTGAGTGAACCCAACCACCTTTGCTTTTAGGGTGCCAATCATAGGATAGTATTTCGACAAAAGAATCGTCATAAAAACCATAGGCTCTTACAACGTACCTTAATAATGTCCGCAAAAATTCTTCTTCAAAACGCTCACGTTGCTTTGAGTCTGCTTTTTTCCAGTGCTTGCCCAACATCAGTCGTGATGCTTTTTGCAGATCCCAGTGAGACAAGGCTACATGACGAGCAAAATAAATTAAGGCTTGTGGATCTTTATCAAATTCATCTTTACGGCTTGATAACTGTTCCATCAAAATCTCTGTTTGAGATTCAACGATTTGAACAGGAATAGGTACTTCAGAGCTTGCGACATACAAGGATGCCGCCTTAACTGTAAACCCGAAAAAGACTAACCCTACTAGAGCTAATTTAAGCAACTGCTTAAATAGACTAGACGGCGAGGCTTGGATTGGTGATATATGAAATTGGTGCAGCTTTTGCATCATCAAATGTGACCAATTCCCATGCTGATTCATCAGCAACGAGAGCTCTAATCAATTTATTATTGAGTGCATGCCCTGATTTAACACCTTTAAATGCACCAACAAGGCTATTACCTAATAGGTAAAGGTCGCCAATTGCATCAAGAATCTTATGCTTTACAAATTCATCTCTATAACGCAAACCATCTTCATTTAGGACACGGTATTCATCAAGTACAATTGCATTTTCCATGCTGCCACCACGTGCTAAATCGTTAGCGCGTAAATGTTCGATGTCATTCATAAATCCGAAAGTTCTTGCGCGGCTCACTTCACGTACGAAAGAGGTGCCACAAAAATCGACTTCGGCTTCTTGTACTGAATTGTAGAAAACAGGGTGTTCAAACTCAATAGAGAAACCAACCTTAAAACCATCATAAGGTTCAAATATTGCTTCTTTGTCACCATCTTTAACGGTAACTTTCTTTTTAATTCTTACAAATTGCTTTGCTTTGTTTTGCTCTTCTACACCAGCTGATTGAATTAAGAAGACAAAAGGTCCGGCACTACCATCCATAATGGGTACTTCAGGAGCACTAACATCAATAATCGCATTATCGATGCCTAAACCTGCCATTGCTGAAAGCAAGTGTTCAACAGTAGAAATACGTACGCCGTCTTTAATCAGACAGGTTGATAATGTTGTTTCACCAACATTTTCAGGACAAGCCTCTATTTTTACAATAGGATCTAAATCTACACGGCGGAAAACAATACCACTATCAACTGCAGCAGGATGAAATGTTAAATAAACCTTATCTCCTGTGTGAAGTCCAACACCCGTTGCTCGGATAGATGTCTTCAGAGTTCGTTGTCTAATCATGTTTTTGCCCTTATTGTAAATAAACTGTGTTAAGCCTATTTGTTTAGTAGTAGACCTAAGTTACTGATTTTATTATATATCAGTAATGTTAACTCCCATGTGCTGTATAAATTTTGCGCATACTAACACATTCTAACGACTGTTTAAAAATAAATTGGTCACAAAACAACAAATTATGCACATTGGCATGCAATTGCATGGGAGTCCCAATGTGCAAATTTTATAGGTTATATTGTAAACTCACCCTATATAGTATAGGAGTCATTAACCTCCTAATAGTTTCACTGGAATAGGTAAAACTTGTTATTAGTATTAGTCATTTGTGCTAGTCTGCTTGTTTTCTTAAGAAGGCTGGTATATCAAGAAAGTCAAGATCAGAGCCTACTACTGCCTTTTTACCCATATGTTGTTGATTACGAGTAATAGCAGGCTTTTCTAACTCTTTGAAGTCAATTTTACCATCTGGCTTTGTGTTTTCAACAACAACTCTCATGGATGATTCTGACTCCTGACCAAGTCCTGTTGCTACTACAGTAACTCTTATTTCATCAGTCAAACTCTCATCAATAACTGTTCCAATTACAACCGTTGCTTCTTCAGAAGCGAAATCTTTAACAACCGCACCAACTTCAGCAAATTCATCAAGGCCCATTTCGTCATTTGCTGTAACGTTAACAAGTATTCCACGAGCACCAGCTAAATCAACGTCTTCAAGTAATGGGCTTGCCACTGCCATTGTTGCAGCATCACGTGCACGATCAGAACCAGTACCATGACCAGAACCCATCATTGCCATTCCTCGTTCTGACATAACAGTTTTAACATCTGCAAAATCCACATTAATCAAACCAGGGTGTGTGATTAATTCAGCAATACCTTGAACTGCACCAAAAAGTACGTCATTGACTGCGCCAAACGCACCTTTTAGCGAACTACCTTTAAGATTAGTTAATAGCTTCTCGTTTGGTACAATGATCAAAGAATCAACATGCTTTCTCAATTCATCAATGCCATCCTCAGCAATTGTCATACGCTTCTTCATTTCAAAGAAAAATGGCTTAGTCACAACGGCCACTGTCAGAATACCCAATTCTTTAGCGACTTCAGCAACTACAGGCGCAGCACCTGTTCCTGTACCACCGCCCATACCTGCGGTGATAAAGGCCATATCTGTACCTTGTAAAATATCGTAAATACGATCTCGATCTTCTAGTGCTGCTTGACGACCAACTTCCGGGTTGGCACCTGCTCCTAGACCTTTAGTTATAGTATTACCTAATTGAATAACCGTTTTTGCTGATGAATTCATTAGTGCTTGTGCATCAGTATTTGCACAAATAAATTCTACACCCTCGATAGTTTCTTGCAACATGTGCTGTACAGCATTACCGCCGCCGCCACCAATTCCGACAACTTTGATTTGTGCCGAATCTTGGCATGCATCAATTAATTCAAACTTATTAGACATGATTTTTTCCTTCCTATTTTTATGTAATTTCCAGTTTTATTTCCAATTTTTGATAACACTCCTGCAATCAAAATTCTTTAAACCAGCACTTCATACGAGCCCAGACACTGTTAAAGTTACTACCTCTAACAACATTAGATGAACTTCCATCAAGGTGCTGTTGTTTTCCGTAATGCAGCAAACCAACGCCTGTTGCATAAATCGGATTTCTTACTACATCTGCCAGTCCTGAGACATTTTGGGGAACCCCCAACCTGACTGGCATATGAAATACTTCTTCGGCTAACTCAATTAATCCTTCCATTTTTGAAGAACCACCAGTTAGCACAATTCCCGCAGCGATAATGTCTTCAAAACCACTGCGTCTTAATTCTGATTGAATCAAAGTAAAGAGCTCTTCATAACGCGGCTCAACCACTTCTGCCAATGTCTGTCTTGAGAGACGCCTAGGTTCACGATCACCTACACCCGGCACTTCGATAGTGTCTTCAAGATTAGTTAGTTGACGTAAAGCACAGGCATATTTAACTTTAATATCTTCGGCATATTGCGTCGGCGTTCGAAGTGCCACTGCAATATCATTAGTCACCTGATCACCTGCAATTGGAATCACAGCAGTGTGGCGAATAGCACCTTCAGTGAATACAGCAATATCTGTAGTACCTCCACCAATATCAACGATACAAACACCGAGATCTTGTTCATCTTCAGTCAAAATTGCGAAGCTTGATGCGAGTTGCTCTAAAATAATATCGTCGGTTTCAAGACCACATCGACGTACACATTTACTAATGTTCTGAGCAGCACTAACGGAGCCCGTCACCATATGAACTTTGGCTTCCAGGCGAACACCTGACATACCAATAGGCTCGCGAATACCTTCCTGGTTATCAATAATGAATTCCTGAGGCAAGATATGAAGGATTTTCTGATCAGCAGGTATTGCAACGGCTCTCGCTGCATCAATCACACGCTCAATATCAGCAGAAGTCACTTCATTATCACGGATAGCAACAATGCCATGGGAATTCATCGAACGAATATGACTGCCAGCAATACCCGTATAGGCAGAGTGAATCTGACAACCTGCCATCAGCTCAGCTTCTTCAATAGCCCGTTGAATCGATAACACTGTCGACTCAATATTAACCACCACGCCCTTTTTCAAACCTTTTGATGGATTTGATCCAATACCTATAATATCGATTGAATCACTATCATTCAGCTCTCCCACAATAGCGACAACTTTGGATGTTCCAATATCCAAACCTACTATCAGGTTTTTTTCCGGTATTTTAGTCATTTCCCGACTCTTTTTATGTTGTTAAATCGTTATAAACTGGCCTGCAGTTCTGAAGTTTCCACCCTCGTCACTGCTAGCCCTGTGTCGTACCGTAAATCTACTTTTGCTATCACTAAATCGCTTTCTCTTTTTAACAATGGGTAAAGAGTAATAAAACGCTCTACCCTCTGAATTAAATTCTTTCTACCTACTTCCAAATCAATACCATTGGCTAATTGCAAACTCCATGAGTATCGATGATTCAAATTTAATACTTTCAATTGCATATCAATCGGTGTCAGTAATTCTTGCAATGCCTTGAAAGTTTTAAGCATATTCAACAGTTCCTGTTCAGGACCTGACAGTATTGGCAATGTATCTAAACCAGTAACATCAGAAGGCTTAAATATGCCGCCATATTCATTAATGAGTGCGCCACTATTCCAATGGGCAATGGCTTTATGCTCTTTAATTTTAATGTGTAACCTGTCTGGCCAAACGCGTCTCAACTCTACTTTTTGCAGCCATGAAATAGCTTCTAACTGCTCTTCTATCAACTCTAAATCTGAACTAAAGAATCCAAGTACTTCCGCTTCAACTTCAGTGTCAGACACTGTACCAGGTACCGTATCAGGCACTGAATTTTGAGAGGCGTTGCTTTGTGCCTTATG
>JAAGZM010000424.1 GCA_024206355.1 Gammaproteobacteria bacterium
CTAATATCCCCGTATAATCGCGCGTCCTTGGTTCTGTAACCATACTTATTTGAAGTATTGTTATAGGGTCATTTTTTTAACTCCTTGCTACATCACGGATTGCCTATATGCAACGTGGGTGGCTGGACCCCAAAGGGAGCATACAATGCGACATTACGAAATTGTGTTCTTGGTACACCCTGACCAGAGTGATCAAGTACCTGGTATGATTGAGCGTTATAGCGAAATCATTACCAAAGCTGATGGAACAATCCATCGCCTAGAAGACTGGGGACGCCGTCAATTGGCATACCCTATCAATAAAGTTCATAAGGCTCATTACGTTCTAATTAATGCAGAATGTGGTTTAGAACCTATCAGAGAACTTGAAGACGCTTTCCGCTTTAACGATGCCGTTATCCGAACAATGGTTATCCGTGTAAAGGATGCTGTCACTGAGCCTTCACCACTGGTAAAACTCAAAGACGAAAGAAAAGAATCTCCTCGAACTGAACAACCTACTGAAGAAGTAGCTGAATCTGCTGCTAAAGAAGAAGTTGTTGCAGAAGAGACTTCAGTAGTTGAAGACGCACCACTAGCTGAAGAAGAGGCTCCAGCAGTTGAAGAGACTCCAGTAGTTGAAGAAACACCAGTAGCTGAGGAAACTTCTGTTGAAGAAGCTCCAGTTGAAGAAGCATCAGAGGATGCAGACAAGGCTTAAGTCTTGTTAGCCATTCTTTAAAAGAATCGAATTAGGAGAAACGAATATGTCACGTTATTTCAGACGTCGTAAATTCTGCCGTTTTACAGCAGAGGGAGTCGTAGAGATTGATTATAAAGATCTTGCGACTTTGAAGAATTATGTTACAGAGACCGGAAAAATTGTACCAAGCCGTATTACTGGTACTAAAGCAAAGTACCAGCGCCAGCTGGCCCGCGCAGTTAAGCGTGCAAGATTTCTTGCATTACTGCCTTACACTGACAGTCACGAATAGGGGTAATTAAAATGGAAGTAATTCTATTAGAAAACATCCGTAATCTGGGCAGTCTTGGTGATAGCGTAGATGTACGTTCTGGTTATGGACGTAACTACCTTATCCCTCAAGGTAGAGCTGTACCAGCAACCGAAGCAAATATTAAGGTATTTGAAGAACGTCGTGCTGAACTAGAAGCTAAAGCTCAATCTGAACAAGCTGCTGCTCAATCTCGTGCTGACAAATTTGCTGAATTAACAATAACAATTTCAGCTAAAGCAGGCGATGAAGGCAAATTATTTGGTTCTATCGGAACCCGTGATATTGCTGAAGCTGTTAACTCAGTAATTGATGTTGAACTTACTAAAAGTGAAGTTGTAATGCCAGAAGGAGCGATTCGCTCTATTGGTGAATATGACTTTGCAATTTCTTTACACAGCGAAGTACACACTACGGTTAAAGTAGTTGTAGTTGCTGAAGAGTAAGTTATTCAGTTAGAACTGACTCAACTTTATTTGAGTCAGAGCATTGAAACGCTGTTGCGCCACTGGCACAATGGCGTTTTTATTGCCTTTTTTTTAAGTGAACAATAACTATTGGTAACTCATTATTATGCCTTCAGCTGTATCGAATACGTCCGTAGCAAGTCTAAAACTTCCTCCTCATTCATTGGAAGCTGAGCAGTCCATCCTTGGTGGTCTGATGATGAATAATAGTTCTTGGGAAAAGGTAGAAGAGTTATTAGTAGAAGATGATTTTTATCGACGCGATCATCGTTTAATCTTTCGTTCAATGTCAGTGCTTGCGAATAGTAACGCACCTCTCGATGCAATTACGGTTTCAGAGCACCTTGAACGGCAAGGGCATGGAGATGACACTGGTGGTTTAGATTATCTTGCTGAGCTAGTAAAAAACACACCGAGTGCAGCTAATATTCATGCTTATGCTGAAGCGGTTAGAGAAAGAGCATTAATAAGAGAAATGATTGCTGCAGCGAATGAAATTGCTGATGCTGGTTTTAATCCAGAAGGTCGTGCGAGCACTGAATTATTAGATTTTGCTGAAACCAGTATTTTTAAGATTGCTGAAAAACGTAGTGCTGACGGTAAAGGTCCTAAAGATCTAAATGTACTGTTAAAAGAAACTATGTCTCGAATTGAAGAGATGAATGAGGCAAAAGGTGGTATTACTGGATTACCAACTGGTTTTGATCAATTTGATAAGATGACAACAGGATTGCAACCTGCTGATCTGGTAATTGTTGCTGGTCGTCCCTCGATGGGAAAGACAACTTTTGCAATGAATATCGCAGAGCATGCAGCCATTACTCAAGATAAGCCCGTACTGGTTTTTAGTATGGAAATGCCAGCAGATGCACTATTGATGCGTTCAATGTCTTCTTTAGGACGAGTCAATCAATCACGAATTCGAAGTGGTCAGATGAATGATCAAGATTGGGCACAATTGATCAGCGCATTCAATATCTTGCAAGAAAGAGGCAAGATGTATATTGATGATACACCTAATATGAGCCCTGCAGAGGTTCGATCAAGAGCACGAAGAGTTGCAAGAGAAAATGATGGATTATCATTAATTGTTCTTGATTATCTGCAACTAATGAGTGTGCCAGGTAAGGGTGAAAATAGAACCATTGAAGTGTCTGAAATTTCACGCTCATTGAAAGCATTGGCTAAAGAATTGAAAGTTCCAGTTGTAGCATTATCTCAGCTAAATCGATCCTTGGAGCAACGTGCTGATAGACGACCTGTAATGGCAGATTTACGTGAATCAGGAGCCATCGAGCAAGATGCTGATCTCATTGCCTTTGTATATCGCGATGAAGTGTATAACGAAGATACTGAACATAAAGGGATAGCGGAAATCATCATTAGCAAACAGCGTAACGGACCAATTGGAAAAGTTAGATTAACCTTTCAAGGTAAGTATACTCGATTTGATAATTATGCTGACCCAGAAATGGAAGGTTACCACTAATTGATATAAGGTGAAGAAGTCACCATGATTAAAACACTTCAAATTACACCATCAGGACAAGGTCTTCATGAGTTTACTCGTGAACTTGAAATACTTGTTCAAACGACTGAGCTAGCAGAGGGCCTCTGTACGCTATTTGTAAAACACACATCATGTAGCCTAACCATTCAGGAAAATGCAGATCCCAGCGCACGTCAAGATTTAGAAAACTGGCTCAATCGTCTAGTGCCTGAGAATGATGCGCTTTATACGCATATATTTGAAGGTTCAGATGATATGCCTTCACATATCAAATCAGCGTTGACTGCAACGACGTTATCAATCCCCTTTATGAATGGCGAACTTTGCTTAGGCACATGGCAAGGTGTTTTTCTCTGGGAACATCGTAATAATGCGGGGGCAAGAACTGTAGTAGTTCATCTTGGTTCCTGATTAATCACTAACTCAAGAGGTAATAAAAATGATTGGATATATAACACTTGGTACAAATAATTTAGAAAGAGCAGTTAATTTTTTTGATCAATTGTTAACTGTTATTGATGCAAAACGCTTTATGGAAGTTGAAGACCATTTTGTTGCTTGGACAAATAGCCCTGAATCTCCTGGAATTTCAGTAACTAAGCCATTTGATGGAGAAACAGCGACTGTTGGTAATGGTTCAATGGTAGCACTGATGGTTGAAAATGAAGAAAAAGTAAAAGAGCTATACGCAAAAGCTATTGAATTAGGTGGGACTGATGAAGGTAAGCCAGGAGTGCGTGGCGATGAAGGTTTTTACGCTGCTTACTTTCGTGACCTTGATGGCAATAAGCTTAATGTATTTTGCATGAATAGCTAAATAGCTGATTAGCTATGACGACGGTTTTATCGAAAGATGTTATTAATAGTTACAATACTCATGAACTTGCTGCCAGAATTAAGACATTCTGGCCTGAGTTTAATGTTGATAGTTTTGACTATGAGATAGAAAAAAATATTCCATCTCAAGGTCTAGGAGATAGAATTCAGCAAGTACGAAAATCGCTCTATAACCACCTACCTAAAAACTATAATCAGGCACTCGACATTTTAATAAAATCTCTTCCAGAAATATTACCGAAAGATGCTTTCGACTCTAAGTTAGATTTATCATCTCAGAATGGATTTATCATGATATCGCTAACATCATTTGTTGCGCGATATGGTATAGATGATTATCAAATATCAATGGATGCATTAAAAGAGATGACAAAACGGTTCTCGGCTGAAGGTTCTATTCGATTTTTCATCTTACAATATCCTGAGCAGACACTTAAACTATATGAACGATGGGTAAAAGATGAGTCACCCCATGTTAGGCGGTTAGTTTCAGAAAGCACACGACCACGATTACCAATGATGA
>JAAGZM010000425.1 GCA_024206355.1 Gammaproteobacteria bacterium
AGTCCGGCCCCGATATCGACAAACCCGCTCTGCCTGATACTCCACTCTCCCAGGGCGTGATCCATCTCATCACCCCCCAACGACGAATCCCCCCCGGTCGCCAGCACCTCAAACACGCCCCAGCCAAAGCGCAGGATCCAGAGATCGAACGTGCCGCCACCCAGATCATAAACCGCAATCAGGCCGTCAGACTCCCGCCCCAGCCCGAAGGCCACTACCCCAGCACGGCATTCATTCCACAAGCGCAACAAACTCAACCCGGCCAGGGTCGCTGCATCGCGAGTTGCCTGACGTTGTGCATCGTCAAAGTAAGCAGGCACGGTTATAACAACGCCATCCAGATCTCCACCAAGGCTTTGGGTGGCGCGATGAGCCAATGCTTTGAGAATCTCGGCAGAAATTTCCACCGCGCTTAAATCGCCGCTTCGAGTGCGAATTCTGGGAACGTTACTTTCTTTGCTGCCAACGAATTCATAAGGGGCGGCATCTCCCAGTTGAATCACGTCTTCCCGGGCCCTTCCCATTAATCTCTTGATCGAAGCAATGCTGTTCAACGGATCGGTGGTTTGAAGTGCTTGCGCCTGGTGCCCTACCAGAATTCCAGCACGACCAAAATTGACCACCGAAGGCATCAAGCTTTGCCCGCTCTCATCGGCCAAACAAACCACCTCGCTGCTGCGCACCGTCGCCACCAGTGAATTGGTCGTGCCGAGATCGATCCCCGCTGAATAGCAATGCCCGTGAGGGGCAGCTGTTTCACCTGGTTCAGATATCTGCAGTAAAGCCATCAGAATTCTTCCAGCTCAAA
>JAAGZM010000055.1 GCA_024206355.1 Gammaproteobacteria bacterium
AATAAGAAAGAGCGCTTTTAGCCTTAGTTTTGTCATTTTTTTAATTTGAAAATATTTAATAATGGAAGACGTACCACAACATATATTACCAGACTCAACTCGATTCATTGATCGCCTTAGATTATTGCGTATAGGTTTAATGATTGTTTAGCTACAACATATATTCTGAGCCTGTATTGAGCAATTGAGATTTTCTTAAACTAGAAAGAGTAACTAGTTAATGCCATATGTTGGAGAAATTGCAGCACTTATAACAGCACTATATAACAGCACTTATTTGGGCCATATCAGTAATCTTTTTTCGATATCTTACGGTACCTTTACACCACTGAATCTTAATTTATGGAAGGGTGTTATTTCTATTGCAGGTTTATGTTTGATCTTGCTTTTTATGTCTACTGTAATGCCAGAAACTAATGTTCTCTTTTGCCCATGCACAGGCTGCAATCGTTCAGTCACTATTTGCTAGTAGCATCATATTTTCCTGATATTTATAATTTATCGATATTGTCTCAAGTACCACCATTCAAAGAATCGTTTAAGCCAATGGAATAAACGGAAACTGGGTAGAACTATATTACGCTTTTGATTTCGTACCACTAACATGCCTTTATTCTGACTATCAATAATACACATTAGTTCGACTTTGAATTCTTCTGTTGGGGTCTTGTTGTCAAATTCAGCGAGTAGATTCACTGCTGCGGCTTCAGCTTGTAAATCTGCCATATGTGCCTGCTTAGGCATCCAATCTGGACCGGGATAACTACCTGAGTCTCCGGCTACATAGGTATGTTTGAAACCTTCAATTTGACATTTTGAATTCGCTTTCAGCATACCACCTTCAGAGAGAGGTAACTCAGTATTCTTAAACCAGTGATTGCCGGTCATACCAGGCATGAATATAATTAAATCTGCAGCGAATGTATCCGTTTCAGTCTCAACTGAATCTTCAGAGAACTTCTTTAGCTTACTGCCAAGGTAAGTTTTAATATTTCGCTTGGCCATTTCTCCGATAATTCCTTGGACTGCTTTTGGTCCAAGACGTTGGCCTGGAGAAGGGGCGGGTGTGAAGAATGAAAGGTTAAATTTATCTCTTCGCCCTTCATCTCTTAACTGATGATCAATACCGAATAAGAATTCAAACATTGGTCCGCCACGCATTGCACTAGGCTCTTTTGGATTACTAGCAAAACCGAATGCAATATTTCCACCATCCATTTCAAGTAGTCGGTCTCGAATTTTGATGCTAGCTTCGATACCTTCACAAGGTGTAATAGCATTTTCGATTCCCGGTAACTTTTTGAGGAATCGTCCACCAGAGCAGATGATTAAGCCATCGTTCTCAATATCGCCATTATCAGTTTGTAAGGTACGACCTTGATTAGTTAAGCCCGTCGCTTTTGCTGCATGGTGAGTAATATTCATACGCTTAAAGAATTTATCTAAAGATACAAGGATATCTTCAGGTTTACGCTTTCCCGATGGAATCCAAATACTACTTGGTAAATACTGCATTTCGGCTTTTGGACTGACAACAGTAATTTCAATGTCTGAATTGCCAGTTCTCAGCGTTTTGACGGCTGTTAACGCAGCAAAACCACTGCCAATAATGGTGACTTTTTTCATCTTTTGTTCCTTTTATCAATTATCTCTATAACTGACTTCAATGTTGCCGGTGAAATATTGAACAACAGCATATTCTGAGAGATTCGACCCTCAATTTCCACTCATACCCATTCTACTGCATCTTGCTGTAGAATGGGTATGAGTGGAGGTATTAATTTAAGGAGGCGATTTTGAGAGCTAAGATTAGTTGTCTATCTTCAACAGCACTAATCACATCGGCTGTTCTGTTAGCAAAGTCACCACCCACAAACACTTTACTTAGGCTAGTCGTTTGATATTCACCAGGAGTAAATTTTTCCCCACTCAATAGCAAACTGCTCCTGTATTTCCTTTGGAATATAGTCAAGGTTACTGCTCTGTCCAATTGCAGAAACATTACGATATTCTAATATAAGAGATATAATATAGATTATTTGAATAAAAAGCAGTCATATAGGGCAATTTGTTTACTGCGAAATTGCATTAGTAACAATATTCTGTAATTATTCATCCAGAATAAAAAATATTACAATCCAAATCATAATTTATTAGGAGATAGGGATGAAACTTGCCATAGCAGTTATTCACGGTATGGGTTCAGAGGATCAGCATTTTTCCGTTGAGTTAAAGCACCGTATTACTGAAGAATATGTTAAAGAGGAAGAAGGCCGTCGTGAAGAGGATCTTATTTTCCAAGAAATTTATTGGGGCGATCTGGTAAACGATCAACAACAATCTTTACTAGATAAGGCTAATTATAAGAAAGATTTAACTTATATGAACCTAAGGGAGCTTTTTGTAGACTACTTAGGTGCCACATTGGCTTATCGTACTTCTATGTATGATGCAATTCATAGCCGTGTGAAAGAAAATCTTGCTAAACTTTGTAATCATCGCCGAGTTGATCCAGAAAATACGCCTTTGGTTATACTGGCTCACTCTTTTGGTTCAGTGATCATGTCTGATTACATCTACGACATGCAGAAGAAGCAAGCAGAAGCTGCTGATCATAAGATTGATGGGACCTCTAATTTTGAACAGTTTAGAACCATGGCCGGTTTTATCACCTTTGGTACGCCAATGGCTCTTTTCTCATTACAAGAAAATAGTGACTTTGCTAAGCCAATTAATATTGTTGGTGCTGCACTTCCAGAAAATATTCAGAGTCGTGTTAAATGGAATAACTACTATGATAAAGACGACATAATTGCTTATCCAATGAAGGGTATTAATGATGCCTATGGTGAGGTTATTACTGGTGATTATGAAATTAACGTAGGTGGCGCTGCCTCATCTTGGAATCCAGCTTGTCATAATGGTTACTGGGAAGATAAAGATTTTTATAAGCCAGTAGCTCAATATTTTTCAGAATTACGAGCTAAAGATACATTCTGGGATTAATTTTCTAGAAGCAACGAATAAAAGCCCAGCATTTGCTGGGTTTTTTTATTTGTGTAAGAGTAAAATAAGAGCTCATGAATGGAACTGCTGATAATACGATAACAAAAAAACTGAAAGAATTAAAAAATTCGCTTAGTTTGCTTTGTGCTGCTGATCAAAAAGAATACAAGATCTGGTTATCTCGGATTGAGAGACGCTATCGAAATAAGCAGCCAGTTGATCGTTCGATTGTAAAGTTAGAACGACAACTTACCTTGAAAAATAACCGTATTACCAGTCGATGTAAAAATGTTCCAAAAATTGTATTTCCCGATTTACTGCCAATCACTCAGCATGTAGAAGAATTAACTAAAGCAATTAATGAAAATCAGGTAATTATTGTTGCAGGTGAAACCGGCTCGGGTAAAACTACACAGCTACCTAAGATATGCCTTGCAATGGGACGTGGGATCCATGGTCAAATTGGGCATACTCAACCTCGTCGACTAGCTGCTCGAACGGTAGCATTAAGAATTGCTGATGAGTTTGGTTCTGAATTGGGTAAAGCGGTTGGTTATCAAGTTAGATTCGATGATTGCTCAAGTTCAGAAGGTTATGTAAAGTTAATGACTGATGGTATTTTACTGAATGAATTGCACCATGATCCATTATTAAAAAAATACGATACTATTATCATTGATGAAGCCCATGAACGAAGTCTAAATATTGATTTTATTCTTGGTATTCTTCACCAGTTATTAGATAGACGACCAGACTTAAAGGTAATCATCACTTCGGCAACAATTGATCCGGAAAGATTTTCAAAACATTTTGATAATTCGCCTGTGATTGAAGTATCTGGTCGAACTTATCCTGTAGAAACTCGTTATTTTCCTTTAGCTGAAAAAGATACTGATAATAGTGCTCTGTTATTAGAAGAAGGGGTGTTACTTGCTGCTGAAGAACTAATCTCTGAAGGTCCGGGTGATATTCTAGTTTTTTTACCTGGTGAGCAAGATATACGTCACATCGCTGATTATCTTCAACGACACATGAGCAAGGCGGTCGAAGTATTACCGCTTTACTCAAGGCTTGCTCAGTCAGAACAAATGAAAATATTTTCACCGGGTAAGTCTAAAACAAGAATCATTCTTGCTACCAATGTGGCTGAAACTTCTCTCACTGTCCCTGGGATCCACTATGTGATTGATAGTGGTAAAGCACGAATTAGTCGATATAGCGTACGTAGTAAAGTTCAACGACTGCCTATTGAGGCAATCTCACAGGCTAGTGCAAATCAACGTCAAGGTCGTTGTGGACGTATCGCTGATGGGATCTGCATTCGTCTTTATAGTGAAGAAGATTTTCTGAGCCGCTCAGAATTTACTGATCCAGAAATAAAACGTACTAACCTTGCATCAGTGATCTTACAGATGGCAATACTTGAATTAGGCACAGTAGAGGATTTTGATTTCCTTGATCCTCCTGAGTCGAGAGTCATTAGTGATGGCTATAAATTATTGCAAGAACTTGGCGCAATGACAGACTCTCGGAAGATTACTTCCTTAGGCAAGCAACTGGCGGTATTACCTGTTGATCCTAAACTAGGAAGAATACTCGTTGCAGGTGCTGAGATGTCGGCTCTCAATGAAATACTCATTATCACTGCTGCAATGAGCTTACCTGATCCTAGGGAAAGGCCTATAGAAAAACAGCAACAGGCAGATGAAAAACATCGACGGTTTCAAGATAAAGATTCGGATTTTGTGGCGATATTAAATCTCTGGTCATATTTTAGTGAAAGCAAGCAAGAAGTATCATGGAATCAACTCCGTAAAGTTTGCCAGAAAGAATTTCTGAATTTTAATCGCATGCGAGAATGGCGTGAAATTTATGCGCAACTTAAACGTCTGATGTTAGAAAAGAAATATCCCCTTAATAAATCGTCTGCTGATTACGATGCAATTCATAAATCTCTGCTTGCAGGATTAGTGAGCCAAATTGGTGAGAAAACTACGGATGGTGATTATCAGAGTACAAGGCAAAATCGTTTTTTTATTTTTCCTGGTTCTGGGTTATTTCAGAGAAAAAATAAACCTGCACCTGAAATAAATGAGCAAAAAACAAAAAGTAACAACACGATTAAGGCGAATTGGTTGTTGGCTGGTGAGTTAGTCGAAACACAAAAACTCTATGCAAGACAAGTAGCAAAAATAAATCCTTCTTGGGTAGAAGATATCACTCCACATTTATTAAAATATCAATATTCTGAACCGTACTGGTCACGTAAATCTGCACGAGCAATGGTTAAGGAAAGTCTTACTCTATATGGCCTAACAATTATTGCAAATAGGCCTAAAGCTCTTGCATTGCATAATCCAGAGTTGGCACATAAATTATTTATTACCCATGCATTAGTCGAAAATGATTTTGTCACTCGAGCTGCAGCACTTGTTCACAACAGAAAGTGTTTTGAGCAGGTTGAAGCTATGGAGCATCGTGCTAGGCGAAGAGATATCCTTGTCGAGCAAGATTATTTAGAAAGTTTTTACAGTAAGATAGTTCCAACAAAAATTCATAACGGCCCAGCTTTTGAAAATTGGTATCGAAAAGAAAGTGTTAAAACACAAAAATCTCTAGAGTTTTCAATTGATGATTTAATTCGAGAAGAAGCTGAAGAAATTGATCGAAATGCTTTTCCTGAAAATTTACTGATTAATAGTATTAACTTAGAATTGGAATATCATTTTGAACCAGGTGCAGTTGATGATGGTTTGCATATCATTTTACCCATAGCATATATCAATCAATTTAAAGTTCATGATTTTGATTGGCTTGTGCCAGGTATGCTTGAATCAAAAATTATTGCATTACTGCGAAGTTTACCTAAGTCTTTACGCAAGAACTTTGTGCCAGTGCCTGATTATGCTAAAGCGATAATCGGTCGACTTGAAATAGGTGAAAATGAACTAACTGAGCAGCTTGCTAAACAATTAAAGCAGATGAGTGGTGTATTAATTGAGTCTAAAGATTTTAATTATCAGAATGTTCCAGAAAATTTAGTGCCGCTTTTTTATCTAACCGAAGTAGAAACTGGTAATGTTATTGACACCAGCCGAGATCTTAGGCAATTACAAACAGATTATGCAGATCAGGCATTAGATTTTTTAGCTACAGACTCAGTCGTTGAGCAATATGAAGAATATCCAAGTTGTGGCTTTATAGAGTCTCACCATGCAAGTCATGGTGAATCAGTCATTGAATTATTTACAGGAATGTCCGTTATAGATAATAGTGTTGTCATTCAAACCTATGATAATGAGCAAAAGGCGGAACAGCAGACCCAACAAAGTCTAAAATTATTACTCATTAAAAAATCAGCTAAAAAGATTAAGGAAATGAAAGGGCATCTTCCTGAGCTTGCTAGAGCTGAGCTGAATTACGCAACTTTAAAAATGTCTGAGTCACTATTTTTTAAACAAAGTTATTCAGCACTTTATGTTGATCTCTTTCTCCTTGTTTGTAACTCAATGATTGATAACAAAGCGCGCTCGTTTAATACAGAGGAAGCCTTTGATAAATTGAATTCAATCATAAATCAATCGCTCCTGCCTAATATAGTTGAATATACAAAGTTATTAGCAGAGATATTTCGCCAAGCTGAAGTTGTTAGAAAAACATTACTAAAAGTGTCATCTCCTGCTTTATTAAATGTTGCTACGGTCATTCAATCTAGACTTGAGACATTGATGTACATCGGCTTCTTGTCTAATACCGGATGGGAGCAATTGCACCAGTATCCCCGATACCTAAAAGCATTGTTATTACGCTTTGAACGAGCAGATTTAAATCCACAAGCAGAAAGAGAGCGGTCATTGCTTTGGAGCAAGTGGTGGGAAAAGTATCTTATAATTGAAAGTAAACTCTATGAGTCAACAGAGCAAGCAGAAATACTTAAAGAGATCCGTTGGTTACTTGAAGAATTTCATGTATCTTTATTTGCTCAACAACTGGGTACTAAAAAGAGTGTTTCAGAAAAACGTTTGGAGGCAATTTTTGAGCAACTTAATTGAGTCATTATGATAGATACTATTCAAACAATACCTTTATTAAATTTATCTATCGCATTCCTACCTGTAATTGCAGGTATCATTATCTTGATCCGATGGTCACTTAATTCTACAAACGCTATTTATGCCGTTGCCCGTATGCTGGTTCAGTTACTATTGATTGGTTATTTTCTCGCCTATTTATTTGGTTCTGATAGTGCAGGTACTATCATTATCATATTGGCTATCATGGTCTTTTCTTCGAGTTGGATAGCCTTAGGTACCATTCCTAGTAAACGAACAGTGCTTTACAAGCACGCTATTGTTGCAATATCCGTTGGCGGAGGGGTAACACTACTGCTGGTAACACAAGGAGTTTTATCTTTACAGCCATGGTATAAACCACAATTCATGGTTCCTCTTGCTGGTATGATTTTCGCTAATTCTATGAATGGAGTGAGTTTGGCTGTAGAACGTCTTACTGCGGAATTGCAACGTGGCGTTAGTTATAATGATGCACGTAACATTTCTCTACAAGCTTCATTAATTCCGGTGATTAATTCTCTTTTTGCTGTAGGTTTAGTATCTCTTCCAGGGATGATGACTGGACAAATCTTATCAGGAGTTTCTCCACTAATTGCTGTGCGATATCAAATTATGGTGATGTGTATGATATTTGGATCATCCGTAATTTCAACGGCGTATTTTCTAGTTTTGGCGAAGTCTGATCTTGAACCTAGAATCCTCAGCTGACCGGCTCTGAATTATGATGATAAAAGTTAAAATTCGACGGTTGTTTCTTCTGTAAGGTTCAATAGCATTTTCAATCAACCTGATAATACCCGGTTGTTTTAGCTGAACAGTAGATAGATTTACCGCTACTTGGTAATAGGGTTCACCATTTGCGTGCCATCTTGCGAGTTGTCGACAGCGGGCTTCTGGCAATGTAAGAATAGTATGTAAGAATAGTATCTAGAGAGTCTATTTTGCTAAAAGTTGTAAAAAAAACATTAATCAGACTAATTTTTTGCTTTATACAGTGTCCAGATGCAAGCAAATACTTTAGAATGGCAACAATCAAATACTATTCGAACTTTATCGTAGTAGATTGTAGTAATAACAAGTGATTATTCACAACTAATTATTCATAACATAAGAACGATTACAGAAATTATAACGAATGCGTCTTAAACAAATAAAACTCGCTGGATTTAAATCATTTGTTGATCCTACGACAGTGCCTTTCCTTGATAATCTTACAGCTATTGTGGGTCCAAATGGCTGTGGAAAATCAAATCTTATTGATGCGGTGCGTTGGGTAATGGGCGAAAGCTCAGCGAAAAACCTACGTGGCGATTCTATGACTGATGTTATTTTTAATGGCTCTACAGCACGTAAGCCAATTGGTCAGGCAAGCATCGAATTGGTATTCGATAACAGTGATGGAACTATTACAGGTGAATATGCCAGTTTCAATGAGATTTCTGTTAGAAGACAAGTAAACCGAGAATCTCAATCAACCTATTCCCTCAATGGCAGTGTCTGCCGCAAGAAAGACATTACCAATATCTTTCTTGGTACAGGATTAGGTCCAAGAAGTTATGCAATCATTGAACAGGGAATGATTTCAAAGCTGATTGAATCTAAACCGCAAGAATTACGTATATTTATCGAGGAGGCCGCGGGAATTTCTAAGTATAAAGAAAGGCGTAGAGAGACTGAAAACCGCATTAATCATACTCGTGATAACTTAGATAGGTTAAGTGATCTTCGCGAAGAGCTTGGTAGACAACTCGCTCACTTACAGAGACAGGCAAATTCTGCAGAAAAATATCGAACCTTTAAAGCTGATGAAAGAATCATAAAGTCCGAATTGATTGCTTTGAGATGGAACGGTTTTAACGATCAAATAACAAAGTTTGAATCTTCTATAAAGGAGCTTGAAGTTGAGCTTGAGGCTAAACATGCCGATCAGCGCTCAGTTGATGCCAATATTGAGACCTCAAGAGAAACTCATATTGAATTGACCGATGCCTTTAATGAAGTGCAGAGCCGGTTTTACGGTGTAGGTTCTGAAATCGCGCGACTTGAACAAAGTATTAAACACAATAAAGAACGCCGACTGCAACTCCAAGATGATCTTTCACGACTGGATCAAGCAGAGAGAAATGCGCTACAGCACATTAATCAAGATGAGCAACGCATCTCAGATATTGCTAAAGAGCTTGATAATTTGAAGCCTGAAGCTGATCTGATGGAAATGGAAGTTGAAAAGGCATCCGAAAGTTTATTGCTTGCAGAGGATGCAATGCACGATTGGCAGCTAGATTGGGATAGTTTCCAGCAATCATCCGCGCAGGTTACACAGAAGGTAGAAGTCGAACAAACTCGAATCCAACACTCCGAGTCATTGCTTGATCGTTCTAAGGTCCGTTTAAATAATTTTCAGACTGAGCTAACAGAAATCTCTGTTGATCCACAAGAAGAAGAGCTTAAAGAGCTAACAGAGTCATTGGCAAAAGCAGAACTAGAAGCCAAAGCGGTATCAGAAAAAGCATCTACGACACGTGATAATATAAATAGCCAACGTGAATCACGTGATGGACAACTGAAAGTATTAACGCAGTTGCATCAAGAGCTGCAGCAGCTTCAAGGAAGGGAAGTAACCCTGAAGGCCTTACAAAAGGCAGCGTTGGGTTCTGATAATGTAGCTTTAGATCAGTGGTTGAAGGAACAAGGTATTGATAATAAGAATCTTGCCGAACAAATTGTTGTGCAATCGGGCTGGGAACTTGCAGTAGAAACTGTTCTTGGTAAGCATCTTGAAGCATTGACTGTTGATAGTTTTGCTCAGTTATCAGAATCATTGCAGAATCTTAATGAGTTAGATTTAAACCTAGTTGATAGTAGCGACCAAAAAATTATTGCTAAAAAAGGCACAATACTGTCGATGATCGATAGTGAATTGCCTTTACCTTCATGGTTAAATCTAGTGCATGTCGCAGATAATTTGAGTGATGCACTTAGTCGTGTTGATAAGCTCCCAACGGATGAATCGTTAATTACCGCTGATGGCTTTTGGGTTGGTTCCGGCTGGCTACAAGTCGCAAGGAAGAAACAATCTGAAGGTAGTGTATTAAGTCGTGAGAAAGAGCTCCGCGATTTGACTTCAATTATTTCAGAGAAACATGAACAATATCAAACGCTTGAAGATAAGCTATCCGATTGCCGATCGGCATTAAAATTACTAGAAGGTGATTGGCAACAGCAACAACAGCAGGTTTCTGAAACTAGCCGTCAATTGTCTGATTTGTCTTCGAAAGTTAACAGTCTTAGAACTAATCTACAGCATAATCAGGGGCGTTGGACAGTACTTACTCAAGAGATTGAAGAGCTTGAAGCACAACGAACAGTAGAGTTTGAAAAATTGGCATTAAGTCGTATAGCTCTTGAACAAAGCATTGATGTGATGGCAGACAATACCAGTATGAAAGAAGAGCTTTCTCGATTACGTGAAGAAAAAAGAAATAGTCTTGAGCATTGCAGACGAATTACTCGAGAATATAAAGAAAACTATCATCGCTTGGCCTTACGAACTGAGTCGCTATCTGCACAGCTTGAGTCTGCGGAAACAGGCAAGAATCGTGCTGAATCACAAATTGGTGAGCTGGGAGAACGAAGGGAGCAGTTACAGATCGCTCTAGCAGATGATCATTCTCCAGTTGAAGAATTACAATCAGAACTTAAGACGTCACTTGATAAACATCAGATCGTTGAAAATGAGTTGTCTGAGTCTAGAAAAAAACTTGAAGCAGTGGATCATGATATTCGTCAATTGGAAGGTCAACGTCATAATGCTGAGCAAAATGCTGAAGCAGTTAGAATGCGTCTTGAGAGTAAAAGAATGGACTGGCAGGGTGTTCAAGTAAGACGCAGCAATGAAGAAGAGCAACTTAAATCTGCAAACACAACGGCCAGCGAAATTTTAGAACAGCTTGATCCCGATGCATCTGAAAGTGAGTGGGTAGAAAAGCTTGAGAAAATGGCGAGTAAAATTCAACGACTCGGTGCGATTAACTTGGCTGCAATCGATGAGTATAAAGTTCAGTCTGAGCGTAAAACCTATTTAGATGCTCAAAACGATGATCTTTGTAAGGCACTTGAAACGCTAGAAAATGCAATTCGCAAAATTGATAAAGAAACACGTAACCGTTTCCAAGATACATTTGAAAAAATTAACCGAGGGCTGCAAGAACTTTTCCCCAAGGTTTTTGGTGGCGGACATGCTTATCTTGAACTAACAGGTGATGACTTGTTAGACACCGGTGTAACAGTTATGGCTCGTCCTCCAGGTAAACGAAATAGCACTATTCATCTATTATCTGGTGGTGAGAAAGCATTGACTGCTATTTCGCTGGTATTTGCAATATTCCAAATGAAGCCTGCACCTTTTTGTATGCTTGATGAGGTTGACGCTCCCTTGGATGATGCTAATGTGGCACGCTATTGCCGTCTCGTTAAAGAGATGTCAAAAACAGTACAGTTTATTTACATCTCACACAATAAAGCAGCTATTGAAATGGCACATCATCTTGCAGGTGTAACCATGCAAGAAGCGGGTGTTTCTCGGATGGTTTCTGTGGATGTTGATGAAGCAACTAGTCTTGCTGAGGCAAATGCTTAAGATGGACAATAGATATGAAAAATAGGCATAGGAGTTTTCATGGATATTAATTTAATGTTGGTATTACTACTTCTAGGTGCACTAGTTATTGCATTTATTTTTTGGGATGGAACTCGAAAAAAACGTATTAAAATAGAAAAGGCTGATGAATTTAGCCAAGATGCTCTAGATGAAATGATGGATTCTAGAGATATGAGTGGTTTTGATATGACGGGTGTTGGTCTATCACGAATTATAGGTGATGAATTTGCTGATTTGGATGATCCACTCGTTGCCACAAGAGATGATGACTTTCTTTCTGATGAAACGATGAATGCTTCACGCCAAGATGAAATTGAGGATGAACCTAAAGAGTCAGCTGCTTCGGAAGTTGAACCTGAATTAATAATTTCATTGAGTCTAATCTCTAGTGACGAAGATGGGTTTAACGGTGAAAAGCTATTGCATTGCATGCTATCCAGAGGCTTACGATTTGGAGATATGAATATTTTCCACCGTCATAAAAACACATCAGGTAAAGGTAGTGTGCAGTTTTCACTCGCGAATGCACTGCAGCCAGGTACTTTTGATTTGGATGAAATGAGTAGTTTTCAGACTAAAGCAGTGACGTTATTTATGATGTTACCAGGGCCGAAAGAACCACTAAAATCATATCAATTGATGCTAGAAACAGCACAATATTTTGCGATGGAGCTAAATGGTCAGTTGGTTGATAGTTCCCGAAGTGTTCTGACTCAGCAAACAATCCTACATTTTAAAGAGCAAATACAAGATTTTGAAAGACGCAGCCTTAGTAAGCGTAATTCATAATAGACAATACAATGCCTAATAACAGGTCTAATACCCGCATCAAACAACTGCGCAAGCAACTTGAAGTCTATAATCACCAATATTATGTATTAGATGAGCCCTTAGTTCCTGATAGTGAATATGATCGTCAGATGCAAGAGCTTGTTGCTCTTGAAAAAAAATATCCTGAATTTTTAACTTCTGAGTCACCTAGCCAAAAAGTAGGTGGGAAGGCTATTAATACCTTTAAGCAGATAATTCATTCCCTGCCAATGTTGTCTCTTGACAATGTATTTGATAAGCAGTCACTAATTGATTTCGTCAATCGTGTAGCTAACCGCGTCGAACTCCAAGAAAAACAAATAAATGCGCTCGCTTTTTCTGCTGAGCCGAAACTTGATGGTGTTGCGGTAAGTTTACGTTATGAACGAGGAATTTTAACTCAAGGTGCTTCAAGAGGTGATGGTGTTCGTGGTGAAGATATTACCCATAACGTACGAACTATTGCTAATATTCCTCTGCGACTTATGATTGAAAATCCGCCTGACGTTTTTGAAGTCAGAGGAGAAGTCTTAATCCCTCATCAAGGATTTGCTGAATTAAATATCTTAGCGCTAAAGCAAGAGACAAAATTGTTTGCTAACCCTCGTAATGCAGCGGCTGGAAGCATTCGTCAACTTGATCCTGCTGTAGCGGCTTCTAGACCGTTAAAATTTTATGCCTATGGACTTGGCACAGTTGAAGGTGTCCAGTTACCTAACTCTCATGTAGATAGACTACAACTTCTAGCAGAGTACGGTTTTAATCCATCACCTGGTACAGAAAAAGTCTCAGGTATTGAAGGTTGCGTTCAATATTATCAACAGATATTAAAAAATCGTGATGCTCTTGCTTATGATATAGACGGTGTCGTGCTAAAAATTGATGATATTCAATTGCAGAAGCAATTGGGTTTTGTATCACGTGCTCCACGATGGGCAATTGCATACAAGTTTCCAGCTCAAGAAGAGCTTACTCGACTACTCAATGTTGATTTCCAAGTGGGTCGTACAGGTGCTATAACGCCGGTTGCTAGGCTTGAGCCTGTATTTGTGGGCGGTGTAACGGTTAGCAATGCAACCTTGCATAATGCCGATGAAATTGAGCGACTGGATGTGCGCATTGGTGATACGGTGATTATTCGGCGCGCCGGTGATGTTATTCCGCAGATTGTGAATGTTATTTTAGATCGTCGCCCAGATGAAACAGAACCTATCCACTTCCCAGATGCTTGTCCTGTTTGTGATTCAGAGTTGCATAGTGTGGAAAATGAAACTGTGATTCGTTGTACTGCAGGATTGTTTTGTCCAGCTCAGCGTGTTGAAGCAATCAAACATTTTTCATCAAGAAAAGCGCTTGATATAGACGGGTTGGGCGATAAGATTGTTGAACAGTTGGTTGCGGAAAAACTAATCAGCAGCCCAGATGATTTATTTACCCTAAGTAAATCAGCACTGATATCATTAGAGCGAATGGCTGAAAAATCAGCCGATAATTTATTACTATCTATTGAGAAAAGTAAGCAGACTGCCTTTAATCGTTTTGTTTACGCTCTTGGTATTCGAGAGGTTGGGGAAGCCACAGCACTGTCACTGGTACAGCACTTTGGTTGTATGGATCACATCATCAAAGCCAGCTTCGAAGAGCTTATTGAAGTTGATGATGTTGGACCTGTTGTAGCCAACCACATAATCGATTTTTTCAAAGAACCCCACAATGTTGATATCGTTCAGCGATTACTGGATGTCGGAGTTAGCTTTTCTGAAACAACAGAGATTGCCGATAAGTCAGCACTACCTTTCTCAGGACAGACATGGGTAGTGACAGGCACGCTTGAGATAATGACACGTCAGCAAGTTAAAGAACGACTACAACAGTTAGGTGCAAAGGTTGCCGGCTCAGTCTCAAAGAAAACTAGCTTTTTAGTGGCAGGTGCTAATGCAGGTTCAAAACTGACGAAGGCTGATGCTTTAGGTATCACTGTAATCAATGAAGCTGATTTAATTGAACGGTTTAATCAGTTAGAGTTTAGTCATGAAGAAACTGATTGAAGCCGATAATAATATTCAGGCGCAGTTTATTGTTGATCATCTCATTGCAGCAGGTATTCCAAGTCATATTAATGGTAAATATCTAAATGGTGCGGTAGGAGAGTTGCCGGCAATACTAGGACCAGCAATTTGGGTTGAGGATGAACAGCAGTTTGCTAAAGCAAAGGTTATTCTCGAATCAGTATTATCAAATCCTGAACAGTCTCAATTTTATAAAAGCGACTGGATATGTTCAGAATGTTCAGAAGTGTTAGAAGCTGCTTTTACACAGTGTTGGAAGTGCAGCCATATCAGGATGGGATTAGAATAGGTGTAGGAGAAATAGAATGAGGAACTTTCATGTATACGGGCTCGGCAATGCACTTGTTGATGTTGAAATTGAAATTGAAATTGCAGAGCTGAGTAGAATCGCTGTCGAGAAAGGTATTATGACTTTGATCGATGAGTTTCGTCTTGAAGAATTACTCAATCATGTTCAGGGAAGAACGCATAGAAGGGCTTGTGGAGGCTCTGCTGCAAATACAATTATTGCCGTAGCCCAGTTAGGCGGCAGCAGCTTCTATAGTTGTCGTATTGGTAACGATGAAACAGGTGATTTCTTTCTTTCTGATTTGCATAACGAAGGCGTAATGAGCAACCTTGAATCTGCAGCAAGAGAAGATGGCGTCACAGGAAAATGTTTGGTGATGATTACTCCTGATGCTGATCGTACGATGAATACCTTTCTAGGGATCACTTCTGAATTGACAGAAGCTTCCTTGGACATTAATGCGCTACAAAACAGTCAGTTCCTCTATATCGAAGGTTATCTGGCTAGTTCTCCAACTGCTGTTGCTACTGCGGTTATGGCAGTCAAGGAAGCTCGTATGGCATCAGTGCCAGTTGCTTTTTCTCTTTCTGATCCTGCAATGGTGCAATTTTGTAGAGGTGGCTTAGATCAAATGCTCGAAGGTGGTGTTGAACTTTTATTTTGCAATGAAGATGAAGCACTTGCCTATACTGGAGCTGAATCTATTACTGATGCCTGTGAATTGTTAAAGAAAATTAGTAACCGTTTTGCAATAACTCTCGGCGCTAAAGGTGCACTAGTCTTTGATGGACAGTCGTATCATGATATTGCCCCCTTTGATGTTCAAGCAGTAGATACCAATGGTGCGGGTGATTTATTTGCTGGCTCATTCCTTCATGCCTTAACCCATGGTTTGTCTGAAGATGTAGCAGGACAGATAGCTAGTTTTGCATCATCTCGATTAGTTACTTCATTCGGACCGAGATTAAATCCACTGCATTTAGCTGAGGTAAGAGATTATGTCAGTAAATTCAATTGAGCTAGTAATTCTTCGTCATGGAGAGGCCTGTCATGCTTCTTCTGATAAAGAAAGACGGTTGACTGAATGCGGTCAACAACAAATTTCAAGTCAATATCAATGGTTAACTGAACAAGGTTTTATTCCTGAGCTGATACTGTACAGTCCTTATCAGAGGACTGTAGAAACAGCTTCACTATCGAAACCATTTTTTTCAGACACTGTGTTTCAGGAAGAGCCTTTAATAACGCCTGATGGTGATCCACCAATGGTTGCATCGCTGATTACTGACTTGGGGAAAAAGAAAATCTTGATTGCTAGTCATATGCCGATGGTCTCATATTTAACTGCTCAATTCTTACCAGAACTAGGTATCTTTAGTTATCCAGTTGCTGGCTTATGTTGGCTTAAGATAAATTCTGAAAACTTGCCAGCTGAATTAATTCATAAACGGTGGTCGACTATTTAGTAATCAACTATTTATGAAACAACAAAACACCTATAAAGCCTCTCGACAACATGTTGCATGGATACAACTCCTGACAGCAATATATACATTTTGGCGATCTTTGAGAATAATATGGATAGCCTATGTGGGAGCGAATAAGCAGAGCAGGATTGATGAACAAACGCATCTTTGGGCCAAGAACTTGTTGCTTCCAACTGGTTTAAAAATAAATATACATAATCCTCATGACCAAGAGTTTAGCAAAGATAAACGTATAATTTTGATGTGCAATCATAGTTGTTTATATGATATTCCTGTTTCATTTGTCGCAGTCCCTGGCAGTATTAGAATGCTGACTAAGAAAGAACTTTTCAAAATACCTGTACTAGGAACTGCATTGACTAAAGGTGGCTTTGTCTCAATTGACCGACAAAATAGTAAGCAAGCTAGGAAAGACTTAAAATGTGCAAAAGCCGAACTAGAAAAAGGCGTGATGTTATGGGTAGCACCTGAAGGAACGCGCTCAAGAGATGGCAGAATCCATCGCTTTAAAAAAGGTGGTTTTCATCTTGCTATAGAAACTAAAGCTACCATTGTTCCCATAGGCATTCGAGGTATAAATAAAGTACTACCTTCAAATACCTTTGATTTAACAATTAATGGTGAAATTGATGTTTGTATTGGTAAAGAATTTGATGCTACTAATTTTGATAAAAATCAACTGAATGATTTGTTGAAACTTGTTGAAGATGAAATGCGATCTATTGTTGAGATGCCAACAATACCCTAATAACACCTCTGCCACCTGAGCGCTGAGGGCTTTCTGCGAAGGCGAGGACTTCGGGAAGCTGTCTTAACCAGATATTGAGTGCCTGTCTAAGAATTCCATAACCTTGACCTGGCATGATAGCTACTTGGCGATAATCGTGCTCTTTACAATATTGTAAAAACTCAATTAGCTCGCTTCGAGCTTGAGGACGATTGATCCCATGTAAATCTAAAATTAGCTCTCGATTAAACGATTGCTTTTTTAACGTACGAAATTGTTTTTTACTAATAGACTGGTGATGGTAATTTAAATCATTTCTCTGTTCATCATTCTCAAAAGGATCATACTCATCTGAGAGCAAGTCAATATGAGCTTTGGATTCAATGAAATTTTCCCGTGGAGTAAAGACACGATTCTTTTCAGATGATGGTATAATCTTATCTTGCTTAAGAGGTTCAATACCTACCATCGCTTCTGAAAACAATTCTTGGTCTTGTTTATGGCGTTTGTCGACAGGTTTTGACATCACTGATATTACCGGAGAAGTATGTGCGATGGACTATAAAATAGCAGAACAGGTTTTACAAGAAGCAGTTTCAGATTTGCAAACAATTAGTGACTTTGTGCGTTGGACTGCAAGTAGTTTTGAAGCTGCTGAACTCTGTTTTGGTCATGGTACCGACAATGCTTGGGATGAGGCTATTACCTTGGTTTTAGACACCTTAAAGATGCAAAAAAGTTCCGATGCAGGCATTTTTAGTTGTCGGTTGATTCATTCTGAGAAACAATCGATTGTCGATAATGTTGCATTACGCATTAATGATAGAGTGCCTCTTTCATACATCACTAACAATGCTTGGTTCGCTGGTCATGAATATTATGTTGATGAAAGAGTATTGATCCCTCGTTCACCCATTGCTGAATTGATTGAAAACCATTTTGAACCGTGGTTATTACGTTCACCTAAAACAATTTTAGATTTATGCACTGGCAGTGGCTGTATTGCTCTAGCTAGTGCAATAGCTTTTCCAGATGCCCATGTTGATGGCTCTGATCTTTCAGAGGATGCACTATCTGTCGCACGAATGAATAGGGAAAACCTGCATTTAGAAGATCATTGTGAGTTAATTCAATCAGATTTATTTGAAAATTTAAGTGGTAAAAAATACGATTTGATTGTCAGTAATCCTCCTTATGTTGATGCCGATGATATGGCATCGTTACCTGATGAATACCACTCGGAGCCTGCTCTAGGTTTGGCATCAGGAAATGATGGTTTAGATATAACAAGACAAATACTTGCTCAAGCAGCCAATCATCTTACAGAAGGAGGAATTTTGATTGTTGAAGTAGGTAATAGCGCTCCTGCACTCGAAGAAGCTTTTCCTAATCTACCTTTTACTTGGCTTGAATTCGAGCGTGGTGGTGAAGGTGTATTTTTGTTAGAAAAAGAACAACTTTAACTAGCATGATTATTTTAGAACGGGTATAGATCCGTTCTAAAATAATTAACTCTTAGGCTTTCTTTTTTTCCGTTTTGAAAACTCTTTTCTATTAGAGTCTGGGTTATTTCTTCTCTTTCCTTTGAAGTTTTTCTTGTCGCCGCCCTTGTTATCAGGAAAGCTGTCCCCTGACAGACGACTGAGCCTAATTTGCTGGCCGCCAACACGTACTTTTTGTAAGTGCTTGAAAACTTCGACCGGCATTTCGTCAGGCATATCGACAGTACTATAGTCATCAAATATATTTATACGACCAATGTACTTACTATCAAGCCCAGCTTCATTAGCGATAGCGCCAACAATATTACCCGGCATTACTTTGTGGTTGTGACCAACTTCTAAACGAAAACGAGCCATACCTTCTTCTGGAGGGCTATCATTTCTTGGTTTACGGCTTCTTGAGCGAACAGGCCTGTCAGAAGAGTCTCTGTCATTGTCTGAAAAGTCACGCATTGGCTTTTCTGGTCTATCTTTAACGAGTAGAGGTGTATTTCCTTGGGCAATTTTTGCAAGAGCTGCAGCAATTTCGATAGCAGGAATATTATGCTCTTGCTGGAATTGTTCTAGAATATCTCTAAACAACTCTAACCCATCTTCAGCTAATACATCTGATATTTGCTGACGAAATTTATCAATACGTTTATCGTTAAGATCCTTCGCAGAAGGAAGTTCCATACGCTCTATTTTCTTTTTCGTTGCTTTTTCTATGGCAAAGAACATCCTGCGCTCACGAGGTGCGACAAATAATATGGCATTACCTGAACGACCAGCACGACCAGTTCGTCCAATTCGATGAATATAAGATTCTGTATCATAGGGAATGTCATAGTTGATAACATGACTAATACGCTGAACATCAAGACCTCTTGCAGCAACATCTGTCGCAATTAAAATATCGACTCTACCTCGTTTCAATTTTTCAATTGTCTGCTCTCTTGCTGATTGAGCCATATCACCATTAATTGCTGCTGCAGAATAACCACGTGCTTGAAGCTTTTCAGCAAGTTCTGTAGTGGCTGTTTTTGTGCGCACAAAAATAATAATGCCATCACAGACTTCAACTTCCAGAATTCGGGTTAATGCATCTAACTTATGAGTTCCACTAACCATCCAATATCGTTGATGAATAGTTTCAGCCGTTGCCGTCTTATCTTTAATGGTAATTTCAACTGGATCATTGAGATATCGCTTAGCAATACGATTGATTTCTCGCGGCATTGTTGCAGAAAAAAGAGCAATTTGGCGATTTGAAGGTGTTTGCTCTAAGATCCACTCGACATCATCAATAAAGCCCATTCTTAGCATTTCATCGGCTTCATCTAATACTAGACACTCGAGTTTATCAAGTTTCAAGCTGCCTTTACGCATGTGATCCATGAGACGTCCAGGAGTACCAACAATGACTTGAGGAGCACGTTTTAACTGGCGTAACTGAGTGCCGTATTCTTGACCACCATAAATAGGGAGTACATGGAAGCCCTTAACATGGCGCGCATAGCTTTGGAATGCTTCAGATACTTGGATAGCTAGCTCTCTGGTTGGAGCAATAACAAGTACCTGAGGAGTTTTATTTTTGGTATCGATCTTAGATAATATTGGTAAAGCAAAAGCTGCAGTTTTTCCTGTACCTGTTTGAGCTTGTCCAATGACATCTCGTGTATCAAGCATGTGAGGAATCATTCGTGCCTGAATAGGGGAAGGAACCTCATAGCCGGCCTCATCGATTGCTTGCATGACGGGTTTTGACAATGATAAGTCGTCAAATTTTATTTGCTTTCGTTTTTCTGAATCGGTCATGATATTGGCCTGACTAGTTATAATTGATGAACGTGTATTTAAACAAAATGATAATAAAGTGTCACATCAGAGTGTAACTAGAGTGTTCATATACCCCAGCATATTTCCGCGGCGTATTATATAAGAATAACTTAGTTTAAAACAGTGAATTCTATGCCTTCAGCGCGAAGTTGTTCCTGATCAATACCATAATCTCCTTTACGCAAGGTTCTTGCTATCTTTACAGTTCGACCAAGTGCATCAACATTGTTCTCTGCTAGGTTTAATATTGAACGCTCTAGAGCAATCTTATTGTGATCAAGCATGACTAATATTTTAGGGCGTAAATTATCTTCTCTGTTGGATGTTATGACTATACCAATTTGACCTGTTGTAAGTTCGACAATGCTACCCACGGGAAAAACACCAATTAACCGTATAAACAGTTTTACTAATTGTTCATCGAATTGACTGTTTTTTTTCGCGTTCAGGTGCTTAAGTGTTTCGAAGGGGGATAATTCTTCTCGATAGACCTGCTCACTGGTCATTGCTTCATATGTATCAATAATTGCGAGTATTCTAGCGAAAGGAGAAATTTGTGAATCAGTTAATTTTCTGGGATATCCTGTGCCATCCATTCTCTCATGATGTGAGTATGACACATCAACAGCCGGTGAAAAGTACTTGCCTGCTGACATTATTAGGTTTCTGCTATAGGTTGGATGCTGCCTTACTATCTTCATTTCATCAGCGGTGAGACTTCCAGGCTTATTTAGTATCTCGGTTGGTATTTGCAACTTTCCAATATCATGCATTAATGCTGAAATGGCTAATTTTTCGAGTTCTTCTTTGGGTAGGCCGATAAAGCGTCCAAAAGTAACACCGAGGATGCAACAATTTACACTGTGCTGAGAAGAACGGTCATCTTTATTCGAAAGTCTGGATAACCACATCATAGCATCGGGATTTCTAACCACACTTTCAACTGTGTCTATAATGCTTTCTTTGATAGCTTGTTCGTTAACAGCGTTACCGAGAAGAATATCATTCATACTATTCTTAACTAAGGTACTGGTTTTCTGGTGTATTGTATGGGCAGTAGATATTTCTTTTTCCACACTAGTACTAACAACTTCTGCCCGCTTTTTATAGAGGTTATTAAAAAAACCAGGTTTATCGACATGCTTTTTTCTTTTGATATTTGATTTTGCGGGAACGGGCATAGAATCTGTGTCAATAAAGACAAACTGACAGTATTCTTGAATCGCTTTAATATCGCTGCGATTCCCAATGGTGAACCCCTGAAGTAAAAAGGGAGTTTCAATCCATGGCCTATCAAGTTCTATTACAGACATTCCAATTTGAAGGCGACTTGCACTGATTCGAATTTTTTTAGTCACAAATAAACAACTTCATCAATTAATTAAGGCTAGTATAGTCATAAAATAATAGTACAATAATACAGTATTGCTGAATATATTGTGACTAATAATTAGATAATTAATGTAGAATTAGTTGAAGAACATATTTGTTTAATTTTAGTCAGTTAAAACGATATTATGAATTCAGCAAAATCTCTATCAACAGATAACAGTGAAGGGTATAACCCAGACAGAAGGAACGCTGAGCAGCAGCAAACTCAAATTGTTATCAATCTAAAACACCAGTTGCTAGCTTGGATTGACTCTGTTTTCCCACAACGAGCGAGAATATTGATTGATTGTTTATGTGGGCATTATCTACAATCTAGCCCTATAACCGTTGATGATGTAGAGCATTCAGCTCTTTGGAATAGACAATGTTAGCAATACTGAAAATTGGCTTAATCATCAACCCAATAGCAGGTATTGGAGGTAGAGTAGCTCTTAAAGGCTCTGATACTGAAGATATCCAACAGCAAGCTCTTGCTTTAGGAGCTAAGCCGGAAGCCGAACAGCGTACTCAGCAGGCATTAGAATTACTTCTACCATTTATTGATTCAGTGAGTTTCTACAGTATTTCAGGAGCAATGGGGGGTAACTTACTTGAATCCATGAATTATAAATATAAAACACTTTACTGCCCTGAAAATTTAGGCAAAACAACAGAAGCTGATACCATAAAAGCTGCAATAGAAATGAAAGATTTAGTTGATATAGTTTTGTTTGCTGGTGGTGATGGTACTGCCAGAAATATATTACAGGCAGTAGGTGATAGTCAGTTATGCTTAGGTATTCCTGCCGGTTGTAAGATCTATTCAGGTGTTTTTACAGTTACGCCAGAAAATGCTGGAGAGTTAATTGTTCAATTGCTTCGAGGCGAATTGGTTGAAGTACAGGAAACTCCGGTACTTGATATCAATGAAGCAGCATACAGAGTAGGGGACATCAGCACCAAAGTTTTTGGTGACATGCTAACACCAAGAAATGGAAACTTTGTTCAGAGTGTAAAAGTATCTGGTAAAGAAAGTGAAGAACTTATTCATCAAGATATTGCTGCTTGGGTAGTAGAAAACATGCAGATTGATACGCTTTATTTAATTGGCTCAGGAAGTAGCTGCATGGCTATTAAAGATGAGCTAGGAATAAATGGAACCCTGCTTGGTGTTGATGTGGTATTGAATGACAGATGCATAAAAAATGATGCAACAGAGCAACAACTGCTTGATTTAATGGCAGAATATACTGAATGTCCAGTGAAATTAGTTATAACCGTTATTGGTGGGCATGGTATTTTACTTGGTAGAGGAAATCATCAGGTATGCCATAAAGTCATCAGACAATTAGGTTTAGATAACTTAATTGTGGTTGCCAGCAAAAGCAAAATTAAAGCTCTTGATGGTAGAGCATTAGGTGTTGATACAGGTGATCAGGAACTCAATCGACAGCTGAGTGGTTTTATTTCAGTAACGACTGGTTATGATGATTCGATTATTTATTCTTTGGGAAAT